>CAIXBQ010000143.1 GCA_903917705.1 uncultured Verrucomicrobia subdivision 3 bacterium
CGCCGATCTGCACGCGCGCAACCAAAAACAACATGGCTCCTGGGTCTTGACCCTGATGAAACCCGCCCCCCAAGCCGGTTAACAACTCCTATGAAAAAATCATTTGCAAGTCAGAGAACAACTTTCCGCTTTCCGCTTTGCTCAGATTTTCCCGGTCTCCGCCCTTGTCCCCGCTGTGCGTTCTTGAACTTTGACCGCCGCCCCTTAAACTCCCCCGCCATGCATGATTTTCATTTTGTCGGCCGCCGGTTGTTCTGCGAGGGCGTGGCCCTGGAATCGCTCGCGGAAAATTTCGGCACGCCGCTTTACGTCTATTCCCAGCACACGCTGGCGGATCATTTCTCGAAGCTCGACGCGGCGATGGCCCCCGTCGATCACCTGATTTGTTTTGCCGTCAAGGCCAACTCCAATCTCTCGGTGCTCCGCGTGCTCGCGAACGCCGGCAGCGGGTTCGACATCGTGAGCGCCGGCGAGTTGTCGCGCGTCCTCGCGGCCGGCGGCGATCCCCGCCGGTGCGTGTTCGCCGGCGTGGGCAAGACGGAGCCCGAGATCGAATTCGCGCTGCGCCAGCGGGTTTATTGCTTCAATGTCGAGAGCGAGCCGGAATTGCAGCGCCTCAACCGGGTGGCCGCCCGCCTGAAAAAAATCGCCCCCGTCGCCGTGCGCGTGAACCCCAACGTCGCGGCCGGCACCCACGCCAAGATCACCACCGGCACCTACGAGAATAAATTCGGCATCGCCTTTGAGCAGGTCGCCGGCATCTACGCCCGCGCCGCCCGCTTGAAAAACCTCCGCCTCCGCGGCGTGCAGATGCACATCGGCTCGCAGATCACCGAGACGGCGCCCTTTGAGGCGGCGGTCAAAAAAGTGCTGCCGCTGGTCCGCCAGTTGTCGGCGGCCTACGGCTTGGAATTTTTCAGCATCGGCGGCGGCCTGGGCATCATCTATGACCCGATGCTCGCCAGCGGCCGGCCCGCCTGGTGGCGGACGCCGGCGGCGAAAAAGATCCTGACCCCCGCCAGCTACGCGGCCCGGATCCTGCCGCTGGTGCGGCCGCTCGGCCTTAAAATCCTGATGGAGCCGGGCCGGTTCATTGCCGGCAACGCCGGCGCCCTGGTCGCGCGCGTCGAGTACGTGAAGCGCACCGGCCGGAAGAATTTTGTCATCGTGGACGCGGCCATGAACGACCTCATCCGCCCGGCGTTTTATGACGCCTATCACGAGATCGTTCCGCTGGTGAAAAAAGGCGGCGCGGCGGTGTCGTCCGATGTCGTCGGGCCCATCTGTGAGTCGGGCGATTATTTCTGCAAAAATCGCCCGCTGCCGAAAGTCGGCGAGGGTGATCATCTGGCGCTGTTGAGCGCCGGCGCCTACGGCTTCGTGATGGCCGGCAATTACAACTCGCGCCCCTTGGCCGCGGAAATTCTGGTGAGTGGCAAAAAATTCGCCGTGGCGCGCGCCCGCCAGCCGGTGAAAGAAATTTGGGCCGGTGAGAAAGTTGTGGCATGGTTGAAGTAGGATGAGCGGCGAATATTCCATTGCGGCGCATTGGCCGCGCGGGTTCGATGAGGCCGGTCTGCGCGATTGGGCGGCGGGGTTGCGGGCCCGTTTCCCGGCGCCGTCCGTGTCCCTGGGGCTGGTCTTCCTGTCCCCGGATTTTTTCCCGCATGCGCGGGAGGTTTTGGAAATTCTCCGTGTCCATGCGCGGATCCCGCTGCTCGCCGGCTGCTCCAGCGGCGGCCTGATCGTCGGTGATGCGGAGTTGGAAAACACCGGGGGCCTCGTGCTGGCCCTGTATTCGCTGCCCGGCGCTAACCTGACGGCCGTTCGCCTTTCGCCGGAAGCCGTCGAGGCGTCGGCCGACGGGGGAAATTTCTGGCCGGCGGAAACCGGCGTCGCCCCTGCGGACGTGAACGGCTGGCTGGCCTTCCTGGATACGTTTCATCTCGATGCCGAGGGCTGGCTGCGTTCGTGGAACCGGGATTACCCGGCCCTGCCGGTTTATGGCGGTCTCGCCAGCGGCCGTTTTCCCGAACCGCTGGCCCAGGTTTACCTCGATGGCGAGGTGTTTGAGGACGGCGGCGTGGCGATCGCGGTCGGTGGCGGGGTGGCGCTCGCCGGCGTGATTTCGCAGGGCTGCACCCCCATCGGCGAGGCCTGGCCGCTCACCCGCGTCGAGGCGAACCTGATTCGCCACATCGGCAACCGTCCCGCCTATGCCGTCCTGTCCGAGACGGTGCAGAACCTCTCCGCGGAGGAGCAGCGCAAGGCGCAGGGCAACCTGTGCATCGGCCTCGTGGTGAATGAGTATCTCGAGGATTTTCATCGCGGCGATTTTCTCGTGCGTAACCTGATCGGCGGCGACCCGCAGAGCGGCGCGATCGCCGTCGGCGCGCGGCCCCGCCTGGGCCAGACGGTCCAGTTCCAGCGCCGTGATGCGGCCGCGGCGGACGAGGATATGAATGAGCTGCTCGCCCGCGCGAAAGACCGGCTGGCCGGGACGGTGGTTTATGGCGGCTGCCTGTTTTGCTGCAATGGCCGGGGCCAGGGCCTTTTTGGCCGGGCCGGCCACGATACCGCGCTGGTCCGGAAGCATTTTGACCTGCCCGCTTTGTCCGGTTTTTTCTGCAACGGCGAGATCGGCCCCGTCGGCGAGAAGAATTTCCTCCATGGTTTCACCGCCGCGCTCGCGCTGTTTGTGAAAAAGTAACCGCAATTCGCCATTGCTTTTGCACGCCCAGCGGCCATCCTCCCCGTATAATTTGTGCCTGACGAACCATCCAATTTAAACCCGTCCGCCGCTCCCCGCCGCCCCGGCCCCAGCCGCCGTCGCGGTCGTCGTGGCGGCCGTGGCCGCAGCCTTGGGCCGCGGCCGGCCGCGGATCCCGCCGCCGCCCCCGCGCCTGACGAAGTTTTGCCCGCCGCCGTCGCGGCTGCCGGTGTTCCTCCCGAAATGGACGAAGCCGACGCCGACGTCGACACTTCCGGCGATTTCCGCGAACCGCACCCCGAAACCCCCGAGTCGTCTGGCGAATTGTCGGATGCGCCCGCTGAACCACTGTCGGAACCTTCGTCCGCGCCGGTTGCCTCGGATCCCGAGCCTGCCCGCGCCCCTTTGCCCCCGCGTGAGTATCCCCGCGAGCGCCGCCCTGATCGCCGCCCGGAGCCGCCGCGGGCGCAGAAACCCTGGGTCAAGCCCGCCGACTTTCGCCCCGCCGAGACCTCGGCCATCAGCCAGGCCGTCGCCCACGCCACCGAAATCGCCGCGTCGCTCAAGCTGATGACGGATCAGCTCGACGAGATTCTTGAGCTCGTCGAGGTCGCCGAGCGGCAGAAGCTCGCCGATGAGCGCGAGATTGATGAATTGCACCGCGCGCTCCGTCGCATCCAGCCGCCCCGCCGCGAGTCGCCGCCGCCTCCTTCGCGTGGCCCGCGCCGCGATGAGCCCCGGCGTGACGAACCCCGCCGTGAGCATCGGGACCCGCCGCCGCGCCGCGAGGAACCGCCCGTTTCGCGCGAGCCGGAACCGCCCCGCGAAATTCCCCCTGCCGGGGCGTGATTTTCCTTCCGCGCCATGAACCTCGCGGAAAAACAGGTTGAACTCACCACGCAATTGGCCGCCCTGAAAAACGGTCAGGATCGGCTCGCTTTCCTCGTTGCCAAAGCCCGGCATCGCTCGCCCCTGCCGCCGGCGTCCCGGGTGCCGGAAAATTTGATTCCCGGCTGTCTCGCCCGGCTTTGGTTCGTTCCGCAGTTTCGCGCGGGCCGGTGTTTTTTTGATTGCGACTCCGATTCGTTGGTCGTCAAGGCCGTCGCCGGGCTGCTCTGCGATTTTTACAGCGGCCATGCCCCCGCCGAAATCCTTTCATCCAATCCGGACTTTCTCGCGCCGCTCGGCCTCACGCAGCACCTCACGCCCAACCGCCGCAACGCGCTTTCCAAAGTCTGGGGCCGCCTCCGCGGCTTTGCCGAACAAAATTGTGCTGGTGGGCCGGGCGTCCCCGCGAGCCGGTCTGCAAAATGAAATTTTACGACGCCCACAACCATTTGGTGGACGGCCGTTTTGCCGGTCGCCGGGGCGAATTGCTCGCCGCGTGCGAAACCGCCGGCATCGCCCGCATGGTCGTCAACGGCACGTGCGAAAGCGACTGGCCGGAAGTGCTCGCCCTCGCGGGCCGGCCGCAGATCATCCCCAGCTTCGGCTGCCATCCGTGGTATCTTCCCGGGCGCACCCCGGACTGGCTGGATCATCTGGGGAAATTTCTCGGGGCGGTGCCGTCCGCCGTGGGGGAGATCGGCCTCGACCGCTGGAAGCCGGGTTTGGGTTACGCTGGTCAGGAGGCGGCTTTGCTCGCGCAGCTCTCCCTGGCCGCCGCGCGCAATCTGCCCGTCAGTCTTCACTGTTTGCGGGCGTGGGGACGGTTGCTGGAGTTGCTGCAAAACCAGCCCCGCCCGGCGTGCGGTTTCGTCCTGCACAGTTTCGGCGGGCCCGCGGAAATGATTCCCGCTTTGGCCGGGCTCGGGGCGTATTTCAGCTTTCCCGGCTACTTCTTGCACGACCGGAAACTCCGCCAGCGCGAAGCTTTCCGGTCGGTTCCGCCGGATCGCCTGCTCATCGAAACCGATGCGCCCGACCAGTTTTTGCCGGCGGAGCGGATCTTGCATCCGCTCGTCGATCTCGCCGGCCGGCCGCTGAACCATCCCGCCAATCTGCCCGCCGTCTATGCCGGCCTCGCGGAATTTCTCGGCGAACCCTTGCCGTCGCTCGCCGCCCGCGTCGAGGAAAACTTCCAGCGCATTTTCGGTGCCCTGTAGCCGCCGACGGAGGCTCAAACTTCCCTGCCGCCGTTTCTTTGCGCCTTTGCGTGAGCCCTTTCCGCCTTCCGCTTTTGCCCCTTTCAGGTCTCCGATCTCAAGTCTCATCCCTGAATTTTGCGCGCCTTTGCGTGAGCCTTTTATCTTTCGCGTATTTCGGGTATTTCGTGGTAATTGGTCAAGTCCTGAAATAAATTTGTCACCTTGTCTTTGAGTTATGTTTGCTGGTGGGGTGTGGCAATCGGGGGGATTACGCGCTGGAAGATGGGC
>CAIXBQ010000144.1 GCA_903917705.1 uncultured Verrucomicrobia subdivision 3 bacterium
CGCCACTCAGCGCAGCGTAAAGTTCATCCGCTGGTTACGCGAAGCTCTCCGCTACCAACTCGCGGAAACCACCGCTGTGCTCCGCCTGAAGCATCTCTATGCCACCTTATGACTTATCAACCTGTCCACCAATGCGAATTCAGATAGACCTCAACGAACTTCTGCGTGCAGGCATTCTCGAATTGTAAAACATGGGCATGATTATTAACCCATGTTCTTCCAGAGATCGGGAATGCAATCGGGTATGTCCGGGCAACCAAGTTAGCTCCGTCCTCTGAAACGCAAAGTAAGTCTTCGTCAAAGATAAAGCCATTGACGTAATCAACGACCCCAGACGCCCCGTAGTAAGGGACATCACCCGCTTCCCTATCGCTTGATGTGATCGGAACACGGCGATTGTCCAAGTTCTCGGCAACCTTCCCTAATTTCTCAATGCTCCAATTCCCGGCTTCTTGGAACTCCGGGAAGCGGAGGCGGGGGACGGTTTCGCCGGCGCGGGGGAAAAGCTGCTGCATCAGCCCGGTTTTATGGGTCTTGAGCGCGTCGAGTTTTTGGCCGTGCGCGGCAATCAACTCATCGAGCGAAGTCAAGCACCCGGCGATTTTTTTTTGTTCGGCCCGCGACGATGCTCCGCCGGGGAGCGGAATGGGCAGAGCCATTAAATCATCATCGTCTATGCTCAGTGATCCATGGGCACGGGCTCCGACCTCGATGAATTTTTTCAACCATTGTCCATGCAGATTTCCGAGGAACAGGTAGTTCAGATATTGGTGAGCTGTCGAATCGTCCTTGATTCGGAAACAGGTGAAGATGCTGTTTGGCACAGCAGCAAGCTCTTCGCCGGAATACAAGGCTATGAATCCTTCAGGATATGCCTTGGTGGCGCTTTTGTTGTAGGCGAAATCGTTTTTTTGCAATAGCAGGTAATTTTTATAGGAAGTTCCCGCGATGATTCTTCCGAATTTTTCCTGCTGGCTCACCAAGCCCACGCCGGAAGTGATGCTCATAGGAATGCACTTATTATCCCCGACCTTTTCCGTGCTGAGTGAGGCCAAAGCCCCGAGCTTTTCGGTTGTCCACGCCGGTGCACCTCGAAACTTGGGAAACCGCAACTTAGGTTTCAATTCCGTTTTGGTTGCTAGCTTCATCACTTCAGCCGTTTGAGGTTGTTGCCGGCCAGCAGGGTGCGCATCTGGGTGATGGCGATTTCATTGAGCTTGAGGAGGCGTTCCGGCTGGGCCAGTCCTTGGCGGAGGAGCACGGAGTTGAGGCTTTCGAGATTGGTCAGGACGACGAGCTGCTCCAGCGGGGCGTGATCGCGGACATTGCCCCCGGCATCGGGGTGGGCATCGCGCCATTGTCTGGCGGTCTGACCAAAGAGGGCCACGTTGAGCAGGTCGGCCTCGCTGGCATAGACGAGAGTGGCCTGGGCCCTGGTGATGGCGGGCGGAATGAGGGTTTCCCTGATGGCATCGGTGTGGATGCGGTAATTGATCCTGGCGAGGGTGCGCTGGAGATTCCAGTTGAGCTGGAGGCGGTCGTTTTCCTGGTCCTTGAGGCGCTGGAACTCCTTGATGAGGTAAAGTTTGAATTCGACGGATACCCAGGAGGCGAACTCAAAGGCGATGTCCTTGTGGGCGTAGGTGCCGCCGTAGCGGCCGGCGGTGGAGATCAGCCCGATGGCCCCGGTGGAATCGATCCAGCGTCTGGCGGTGAGGATGAAGCTGTTCAGCCCGGCCTGTTTTTTAATCCCATCGAATTCGATGGGATTAAAGCCGGGATTATTGAGCTGCTCCCAGATGCCGAGGAATTCGATGGTGTTGCGGTTGCGGAGCCAGTTGGAAATGAGGTAGTCGGTCCGCTCGGCGTCCTTGTAGCGGGCGATGTCGGTGAGGCTGATGAAATCCTGCCGGTCGCGGGAGAACACGGAGACGGCCGCCCCCTTGACCGCCACGCTGCGGCGCTTTGGCTTATTGGTCATAGGCGTTAAGGCCGGAGATGTCGCGGCCGGCGGCGCGCTTTTTAAGGAGGGGAACGAGGCTTTCCATCAGCGCCAGCTCCTTGACCCGGCGCGTTTTCCAGTTCAGCCCGAGCGGTTCCATGAGGTCGGTGAGCTGTTCGCCGTCGAAGATCATGCGCTGCAAGATGCCATCCACAAACGCTTGCAGCGTGGCCACCGTTAAACCGTTTTGAGCGGCAACCACAGCGAGTTCTTTGGCGTTTTTTTCGGCCTTGAACGCCTGATAGCCGTCGCGGATGGCTTTTTCGGCCAAACCTTGGCCTGGCTTTAGGGTGTTGATGTAATCCCGGATGTCGTCGCGTTCGTCCAGGAATTTGGCGTCCGCCTGGATGAGGCCGATGAGCTGTTCGCGGGTGAGCTTCTGCTTGCCGGGGGCCTGCGCGGAGTAGCGGGCGATGAGGCCCATGATATAGTCATAATCTATGAGGGCGGAGGCAAAGAGGACGAATTCAAATTCCAATTCCTGCACGCCGGTGCCGGTCTGGCCGCCGCCTTTGTGCTGCTGCTCTTTGAGGCGCTTGGCGACTTCCAGATAAACGCCCCGGAAGGCGTTCAACTGGTCCGCGGGCAACACCTTTTCGATGGCATCGGCGTTTTCGACGGTGAGGTCGGTATATTGATCGAGCTGGGTTTTGAGCCGCTGGACTTCCTTGAACCGCTCGATGAAGGCGCCCCGGGCGTCGTCGCCCTTGAGCTTGGGCACCTCCTGCGGCTGGCAGGCCAGGCCCTGGGATTTCATGAATTCGCCCAGCTTGCGCACGGAGGATTCCAGCTTTTTGATGACGACGGGGGCTTTTTCCACCAGCCAGATTTCGCGGGCCTGCTCGATCTTCTGGCCGCTGAACAGGGTGATGGCGGCTTCCACGGCCGCCCGCTGCTGGCGGAAATCGAGGATGTTGCCGTAGGGCTTGGTGGCATTGAGGATTCGATTGGTGCGGGAAAACGCCTGAACCAGCCCGTGGTATTTCAGGTTTTTATCCACATAGAGCGTGTTCAGGTATTGGGAATCGAACCCGGTGAGCAGCATGTCCACGACGATGACGAGGTACAGCTTTTCCCGGCCTTTGAGGGGCAGATCGTGATTGGGAAATTTCTGGTCCTTGATGCGCTGCTGGATGTCCTGATAGTAGAGATCGAATTCGCCGATGGTGTGGTTGGTGCCGAACCGCTGGTTGTAATCGGCGATGATATTGATGAGCGCGGCCTTTTTCTCCTCAGGCTGCACGGCGTTGTCGGCCTTTTCCTGCTCGAGGTCTTCGGCGAGCTGGGCGATGTCCTTTTTTTCCTCGGGGGTCTGGGCGAGCTGGGCGGGCGGGGAAAAGACGCAGCCGACATTCAAGGGCTGAAACGCGGGGTCGGCCTTTTGCCGGGCGGCTTGAAGCGAAGTGAACAGGCTGAAATATTCAATGGCGTCGTTGATGGAAGCGGTGGCCAGGAGGGCGTTGAACTTGCGGCTGGCGGTGGCGGCGGTGTGCTTGTCCAAAATCGCCTCGACGATGTCCAGCCTCGAGCTGACGGCAATTGTTGGTGCCTGGCAGGCGGGCGCCATTAGTCAGACAACGATGTTTGACCTGTTCCGCAAGGGTGAAGTGCTTCCCACCGGCCGCACAGACTCCGAAGAGCAACAGTTGTTGCTTCCACCAATCGGCCAAATCGGTCGTGAAAATCCGACCGGGGTGTCTTTGCAGACGGCCACTACCTCCGGTGGGCCGAGGCGGGTTCGGCTCGAAGGCGGTGGAATGGTCGCGCCAGGCGCTGGACAGCGATACAAACTTCATCAACCGGCGCCGCTACATCCTGCATCCGCGCGGGGTGAAGTTCACGAGCACCGCGCTGGTGGGCCCGAGCCCGACCAACGCGGAACTGGAAACGGTGACGAACTGGTCCCGGGTGTTCGAGCCGAAAAACGTCCGGGTGGTGGCCATCGACCACAACATCTGACTGACTGCGTCGGCGCATGGTTTAACCGTGCGCCGACGCCCTTCAAATGCTGAATCAACCGACCATCAACCGCCGCACCTGGCTGATCTGCTGGCTGCAAGCCCGCCGGCGGGCGCGTCTGCATCGGTTGCTGCCGTCGCCGGCCCTCCGGCCGGTGTTTCCGGAAAAGGCGGGTTGGATCTGGATTTTTGCCGACCCGTATCGGTGGAATGCCTACCTCAGTTTTGACGGCGGCGTGACTTTTCAGCTAACGGATTGGGAGGATGGTGCGGCGCGCCAGTATGCGCCGGATGGCGGGGGCAATCCGATGTTCATCGTTGGCGCGGATGCCGATGGCAACGAAATCACGGAGCGCAGCAACGTGATCGTTCCCGAGGATGCTCTGTTTCCCGCGCCTGTGCTGGCCCCGGAGTTTCCGGAGAAGGCCGTGTGGACTTGGGATTATACCAATCCCATTCGCTGGAATGTTTACATCCGCTTTGGCGGTGCACCGTTCCAACTGATTGATTGGGAGGATGGCGATGCGCGGCGTTATGCTCCGGACGGCGGTGGGGATCCGCTGTTCATCGTTGGCGTGGATGCCAGCGGCAATGAAATCACAGAGCGCAGCAATGTGATTGTGCCGGAGGATGCTTTGATGCCGGCGCCGGTGCTGGTGGCGACTTATCCGGACAAGGCGGATTGGACCTGGGATTTGCCTGACCCCTATAGATGGAATGCCTACCTGAGTCTGGATGGCGGCGTCACCTTTCACCTGACGGATTGGGAAGATGGTTCGGCTCGTCGGTATGCGCCCGATGGTGGCGGCGAGCCAATGTTTATCGTCGGTGTCGATGCGGACGGCAAGGAAATCACGTTGCGCAGCAATGTGATTATTCCGGACGAGGCCGAGCCGCCGGCCACGCTGCTGACTGATCTCGCCGGTTATTGGCCTTTGGACGAGGGGACTGGTGTCACTCGTCTGGATGCCACTGTCAACGCGCAGACTTTGTTTGATTTGAACTCGGATTATCCGGGCGGCACTGGTGTCGTTGCTGGGGCGGCCGTGAGTGATGCGGAGGGGCTTTATCGCCAGCTCTCGGCGGATTTGGTCGCACCGTTCAGCGCCTCGGCACGCTCGGTGTCCTGGTGGGTGAATCCATCCAGTGCGCCGTCCGAGAACTTCCAGATTTTCCTGAGTTTGGACGGTGGCGATTACACCAATGATTGCGTGCAATGCTACGCGCACGGCGGCGGTGAGTTTAACGTCGAGTTCTTCGGTCCGTGGGCGGCAATGATCCACGACATCATTTTTGATTCCTGGAACCATCTGGTGGCGACATCTGATGGCACCACGGCCCGGCTTTACTTCAACGGCGTGGAATACGCCACCGGCACGCCGAATCCGTCGAGCCCGCTGAAACTTTGGGTCGGCAATTATTACGGCATGGACCGCTCTATGGCTGGCGCCATGGATGAAATTGGTCTCTGGAATCGCTGCCTGACGGCCGATGACGTGGCGCTGCTTTACAACAGCGGGGCGGGCCTGTCTTTTGAACTTTTTACCTGAAAGGAAAATTATGAACGCAATCGCAATCATACCGAAAACGATCGAACTGGCGCCGGCGCGCACGGCTGAAATCTCCAGCATCACCTGGCGGACGAACGATGACAGCTTTGGCCGCAAGCTGACCGTCATCGTGAATAACGCCACGGTGTTTCA
>CAIXBQ010000145.1 GCA_903917705.1 uncultured Verrucomicrobia subdivision 3 bacterium
GGGTCACCTTGAGGGAACCGGCTCGCGGGTACGCTCGCCCCACCAGACGGGGCTTGATCCGCGACCGCCCCACCGGATGGTGGGATGGCCAAATGTCTCTTTTTGACCAACGGTTCCGGCAGGTCATGGGCTTTTTGCCTCAAATCAGCGGGACATCGCGCTGCGATGTCCGGTCGGCGGACGGCGCAGCGCGCCGTCCCTACCACCGCGCCGCGCCTTGCGGCGGGGCACCTTGAAATAACCGGTCAGGGGGCCGGTTTACTTGGCGGCGGCGGGCGGGGTCTGGTTCTTGGCGGCGCGCTCGTCGAGGATGCGGCGGATGAGGACGAGCAGGTTGCCGGAGCCGTAGGGCTTCTGGATGTAATGGGTGTTGCCGGCCTGGGTATCGCCCCAGCGGGAGCGTTCGTCGGTGTAGCCGCTGCTGGTGAGGACGGTCAGGCCAGGCTGCCGGGCGCTGAATTCTTCGGCGATGTTGAAGCCGTTGCCGTCGGGCAGGATGACGTCGGTGAAAAACAGGTCGAACCGTCCCTGCTCGCGGTCGTAGGTGTCGCGGGCGGCGGCGGCGGTGGTGTTGGCCAGGACGACATAGCCGTTGGCCTTGAGGAAGCGCTCGGTGAGTTTGCACAGGGCGGCGTCATCTTCGAGCAGGAGGATGCGTTCGCCGTGGCCGCGCGCGGCCGGGCTGTCTGGCGCGGTGTTGGCGGCGTTGGCGGCGGGCTCGATCTGGTGGACGGGCAGGTAAACTTTGAAGAGGGTGCCCAAATCCACTTCGCTGGTGACGTTGACCCAGCCGTGGTGCTGCTGGACGATGTCGTAGATGACGGAAAGGCCGAGGCCGGTGCCGCGGTCGCCCTTGGTGCTGAAGAAGGGTTCGAAAATGTGCTGGAGGAGGTCGGGGCTCATGCCGCAGCCGGTGTCGGTGACGGTGAGACAGGCGAATTGGCCGGGCCGGGCCTGGGGCAGGGCGGCGGCCGCAGCGATGTCGAGCACGACATTGTCGGTGCTGATGGTGAGTTTGCCGCCGCCGGGCATGGCATCGCGGGCGTTGACGGCGAGGTTCATGACGATCTGCTCCATGTTGCCGGTGTCGGCCTGGATGAGCTTGAGGTCGGGCGCCAGCCGGGTGGTGAGGGCGATGTCTTCGCCGATGAGGACCTTGAGCATTTTGGCGGTGCTGCCGATGACGGCGTTGAGGTCGAGCACGGTGAGGGTGATGAGCTGGCGCCGGCTGAAGGCGAGGAGCTGGCGGGTGAGCCTGGCGGAGCGCTCGGCGGCGCGCTGGATCTCGAGGACTTCGCGGTGCTGGTCGGTGCCCTCGGGGAGGCCTCTGAGGAGCATGCTGGTGTAGCCGAAGACGACTTGGAGGTTGTTGTTGAAGTCGTGGGCCACGCCGCCGACGAGCTTGCCCACGGCTTCCATCTTCTGGGCCTGGCGGTATTCCTTTTCGATGCGCTTGCGGGCGGTGATGTCCTGCTTGATGGCGATGAAGTGGGCGATGTCACCGCGGGCGTTGCGCACGGGGGTGATGGTCATCTCTTCCTGGTAGAGGGTGCCGTCCTTGCGGCGGTTGGACAGTTCGCCGTGCCAGGTTTTGCCGGCGAGAATGGTGTCCCAGAGGTCCCGGTAGAAGGGCTGGGCATGGTCAAAGGATTTGAGGAGGCGGGGATTTTGGCCGACGGCCACGGCGGCGGTGTAGCCGGTGAACTGGGTGAAGGCGGGGTTGGTCCACTCGATGTTGCCCTGGCTGTCGGTGATGACGATGGCGTTGGCGGCGGCCTTGAGGGCGGCGCCCTGCAACTTCAGGGCCTCCTCGGTGCGCTTGCGGGCGGTGATGTCCTCGATGGTGGCCATGCTGCGGAGGGGCCGGCCGTCGTGGTCGCGGATGAGGGTCATGTTGACGCTGACCCAGACGAGGGTTTGGTCTTTGCGGACGTAGCGCTTTTCCATGCGGTAGTCGTTGGCCTCGCCGCGGACGACGCGCTGGAAGGCGGCGGCGTCGGCCTCCCGGTCGTCGGGGTGGGTGATGTCGGCGACGCTCCGGGTGAGGAGCTCGGCCTCGGTAAAACCGGTGAGGGCGCAGAGCTTCTGGTTGACGCGGGTGAAGCGGACCGTGGCGGGATCGGCCTGCGCCCTGCCGACGGAGGCCAGCTCGAACATGGCGCGGAACTGCTCTTCGCTCTGGCGCAGGGATTGTTCGGCGCGCTTGCGGTCGGTGATCTCCACGCCCATGATCAACAGGTGCGGCCGGCCGGCCTGTTCGGTTTTTTCCACGGCGATGAGCATGATGCCGGTGGTTCCACCCTTCTTGGTGATCTCCACTTCGAAGTTGATGACGCAGCCGCGCTCGTTGAGGATGGCCATGACCTTGTCACGGTCGCCGGGGTTTTTCCAGAGGTTGAGCTCGCGGAAGGTCTGGCCGATGATTTCGGCGCGGGTGTAGCCGGTGACTTCGAGGAAGGCTTCGTTGACCTCGACCCACTCGCCGGTGGCGAGGTCGGTGATGCTGGTGGAGATGGGGCTGGAATGGAACGAGGTGAAGAAGAGCGCCTGGCTCTCGCGCAGGGCGTCCTCCACGCGTTTGCGCCCGGAAATGTCGCGCACCACGGCGAGGATGCGGGTCTGGCCGTCGATCCGGGCGCTGCGCAGGGAGACTTCCACCCAGAACGACTCGCCGGTTTTCTTGACGGCCTGCCATTCGAAGACCTGCGGGCCTTCCTCGAGGCAAAGGCGCAGGCGGCGTTGGGCTTCCTCCGGCGTGTACAGGGGATCATTCAACATGATCATCCGGGTGTCGACCGACAGGACTTCCTCCTTGGCGGCGTACCCGTACATGTGGAGCATGGCCGGGTTCACATCCAGCACGCGGCCGTTGGCGGCGTCGTGCAGGAAGATGGCGTCGTTGGCGGCATTGAAGATCTCGCGGTAATTCTGTTCGCTGCGCCGGAGGGCGTCCTCCATCTGCTTGCGCTTGGTGATGTCGAGGATCAAGCCCTGGGTGCCAGTGACCCGGCCGTCGGCGCTGAAGACGGGAAACTTCATGACGGTCACGAAATGTTTGGTGCCGTCGGGGAGGATGTATTCCTCATCCAGCTCGATGGGCTCGCCGGTCTGGATAATGCGGCGGTGATGCTCCTCGCCCTTGGCGGCATACTTGACGGCGAGGCCGGCGGGGTCGGCGTGGGGCAGATGGGCCATGGCGACTTCGACGAGGGTGCGGCCGAGGAAGGCTTCGGCCTTCATGCCCTTGAGCTGGCAGAAGCCGGGGTTGACGAGGACGTAGCGGCCGGCCGGGTCTTTCTGGAAAATGCCGATGGGGAGCTGCTGGACGAGGGAGAGGTGGAGGGCCTGGGTTTCGCGGAAGGCCTGTTCCACGAGCGCCCGCTCGGTGATGTCCTGAAGGGAGCCGTGGAGCTTGACCACCTTGCCGTTTTCCACGACCGGCTGGCAGATGGTGCGGACCCATTTATGCGTTCCCTTGGCGGAGACGATTTCCAGTTCCAAGTCATAGGGCGTGCCGTGCTCGATGGCTTCCTTCACGGCGGCCGCAATCCGCGCCCGGCTTTCGCCGTGGTAGAAGTTGATGCCCCGCTCCTTGCTCGGCAGGTCGCCCGGCTCGAGATCATGGATGCGCGCCACCTCTTCGGTCCAGTGACCCTGGCCGGTCACGGGGTCGAGATCCCAGCCGCCGATCTTCGCCGAGCGGCCCATCTCGCTGAGCAGTTTTTGACTGGCCCGCAGTTCCGCCTCCGCCTGCTTGCGCTTGGTGACGACATCGAAGACGGCCACGAAGTGATCCTGCGCCGGGGAATACAGGGCGATCTCAAACCAGTTCTGCAAGGCTTCGACATAAGTCTCAAACCGCGCCGGTTCGCCGGTCCGCGCCACGCGGGCATACAGTTCAAACAGCTTCGGGTCGGCCTCGCGGAGGCCCGGGATGACCTCGCTGACTTTCTTGCCGGTCACCTCTTTCAGCCCGGTCAACGTTTCAAACGCGGGATTGACGGCGAGATAGACGAAATCCTGCGGCTGGCCGTCTGCAAAGATCATGCGGCAGTAGGCAAAGCCGTTGAGCATGTTTTCAAACAGCGTGCGGTAGCGCTCCGAGGTTTCGTGCAACGATTGCTCCACCCGGTTGCGCTCCGTGATGTCCACCGTGAACCCGTCCCAGACCAGTTGGCCGCCGTCGGTTTGCGTCGGACGCGAGCGGGCGCGGATTTGGCGCACGGTTCCATCGGGGCGCAGCGCCTGGAATTCCATTTCAAAATTGGCGAGCGTGATGGCGCTCTTCTTTTCCGCCACGACATAGGCCGCCGTTTGTTCCGGGTCGAACTGTTTGAAAATGTGATTGGCATCGCGCAGGACCTCATCCGCCGTGACGCCGTGCACCCGCTCCACCCCGGCGCTGATGTAGGTGAACCGCGGCGTGCCGTCCGCGTCCCGCGTGAATTGATACACGTAGCTGTCCGGCAGATTGTCGCTGAGGAGATGCAGCCGCGCTTCGTTCTCCTGCAGTTGCCTCGCCGACCGCCGGATGACCCGGAAATACCGGTCCAGCACCAGGCACAGCAACAGCGCCGTCACCCCGACATAGAGCCAGCCCTTGATATCCTCCAGCACCTCCGCCAAAAAGGCGTCCTGCACGAAATGATGCAGCACCCAGCCGGAGCAGAGAATCCACAGCGCGCCCACGCTGGCATACCACAGGGTGATTTTCACCGCCGTCGCCGACGTCGGAATCCAGCGCGGCTCCGTTTTTCCCGCGAGGGCGGATGGCTGCGTGCTGGATGGGATGTTCTTCGCCATAATTTAGCTTGTCCGGCTCGGCCGGGAAACGGTTCATCCGTATTCCGGCTGCCGTTGCGGCAAAACACGACCACTTTTGCCACAACACATCTTATTGCACTGGTGATGGTTAGCTTTCCCGATATTGTCAGAAGACAGACCTCTTTTGTTTCCGGCGGATAATCGTGTCAATGAGACAACTTGATTGTCGTCCGGATTGCCCGGAACGGCAACGGCCAATCAACCCCGGTCTCCCGCCGCGAAGCCAACCGGGAAAGGTGCCCCGCCGAACCCTTCAGGAGCCGGCCGGAATTTGGCTTGCGCCCGCAGTTGGGGCGATTCAAGATGCCCCGCCTTATGAAACACACTGGAAAATTCCTCCTGCTGGCCGTGGCCGCCACCGTCCTCTCCACCACGGGTTGCGTTCAGACCATGTACACCAAGTCCGTGACGGTGAAACGGGATGCTGACGGCAAGATCATCGAGACCTCGCAGACCGAGACCGTCTCCCAGCCCGGCGTGCAAAATCACTATATCCAATTTGAAAACCTGAAAGCGTCGTCGTCGGACCCCAAGCCGATCAATCCCAAGTGACCAATATCGCGGCGGGCGCCCCTTGCCGCTCTTCGAAGTTTTATCCCCAAACTGTGGCGACGCTCTATGAGCGCCGGGGAAGATTCATTTGGTAGGGCGCGCAGTCCCCTGCGCGCCGTCGTGGTAAATCAAGACGCATCCGTTCCAGCCAGCGGCGGGCAGAGGACTGCCCGCCCTACCAGCGCGCCAGCGTCCTTGAGTGCGGCGGCCCTCCGCCGCTCTTCCAGCTTTGATCCCAAAACCTGCCTTCTTCATTTTGCCTTCTGCCTAGGCCAATGGGGTCATCTGGCTTGAAAGAGACCAAGATACAGCCGTTCATAAACGCGATTCTTCTTAACGTAACCGCGATTCTTCCTCTCATGAACGCGATTCTTCTTAACATAATCGCGATTCTGTCTCTCATGAACGTGTTTCTTCTTAACATAATCGCGATTATGAAAGCCCAAAATCCGATTCAAACCGCTTGGATTCAGATGGTTATTGCAAAAAACGAGAAAGTGTTCAAAAAATGGACAGTTCATCTGCCGGTCCTTTCGGAATGGTGGCCCGTCCGGCACGGACAATGTCCCCGCGAGCCGGTCTGCCACCGGTCCGTGTCGGTGTGCTTGTTGAGGGTGCGGCGGCTGTTCCCGTCATAAAGGCCGGTCCGCCTTGGTCTGGTGCCCACCGGCCATGGGGGAAACACCCCATGGTTTTGGATCAGGGGTTTCTTCTATTGTGTCCTGTCGTCTTGCGTCTGGCTTGACGACATTGGCCGTGGCGCAGCCGTGTGACAATACCATTCAACACACGATTTGGGTGCCTGTTTGCATCCAACTGTGTCACGGCCTTTCCCTTTCGGGAAGGCCGTCGATAAATCTCCAGTGCCCGGTGTTTGCGCCCGGGTCGCCGCTTAAAACCGAAGGCGGGAATTCGGGCTTGACCACACCCTCAGCCGGAAATAACGTCGGCAACATGATCCCCAGCCGGATGACTTTTCACGCCGAGAGTGAGTCATCGCTCAGTATCAATGGTGGTATTTCTCGACTCTTCCTATGAAACGAATCGGCAAATATCTTTTGATTGTGTTCGGCTTTTTTGCCCTGCTAATTGCTATCGGCCTCATTTACATCGCCAGACCAGTCAATGATGGTCACACGCCAGCAGAGCGAAGGCAGATTGCAGATGCTTGTTTTGCCATGTTGCATTCAAGTTTGACGAATGAGGTTGACGAGATAAAAATGGATGACCCGCGAATACCAGATGTGATTCGAGCTTTGCATCCAACCCACATTGAGGTTGTCCAAAACTTCACAGTGGATATTTACCGAAAAGCAAAGCCATAAGAGTATTTTATAATGCGTTTACCACATCCTACAAACACATGGGTGTTATGTGTAGCCGGTGGATCTGTGAGATTTGGTGGTGGTGGCCGAGAGATATTGAGAATAGAGCATGATTGAGATGAGGCACTCGTGGTTAAATATCGAGATATGCTGCAAAGTTTCGGCTCCGGTTTAAGCTTCCTTGCCGGATGGCTATCAGGTTAATTGGTTTTGACGTTCGCCCTCACCTTTAATCCTCTCCCTCAGGAGAGGAATTCTACTGAACATGATTCCGGTTTGGCTTATGTCCGTCCGGCCAATCCCGCCGGATGTTTTTCCATCGGATCGGGGAACGTGAAAGCCCTCTCTCATTGGGGGAGGGCTGGGTGAGGGGGGATCGTGAATCAAATATCCTGTGCCAGATCCGTGCCGGTCTTTATGAAACCGCCACGGCGGTTCACAAGGCCAGGGCGGGCGGGGCCGCCGCGGCCACGCCGTTTGGCACCAGCCGGTGTTCGGGACTTTTCTCGACCGCTTCGCGGGTGAGTTTCACAAACACAGTGGATTCCTTGTAGCTGATCCGTTCCACCTGGCTCATCGGGATCTGCACTTCTTTGCCGGTGAAACGGTGGCCGACCTTGATGACGAGCTGGTTGATGGCCCAGCTCTTGTCGTCCATCAGAAAATCGCAGACGTGGCCGACGATGTCATCGCCGGCCTGGAGATGGTAGCCGCTCACCGCCTGGGTGCTGCGCAGGTGCTCATCCTCCCGGCTGGCTTTGGGGCCGGTCGCCGCGGGGGGCGCCACGGGGGTGAACTTGGGCGGCAGTTCCAGGATCGGGAAGCTGCGCATGCCGCCCCAAAGGCCGTCCCCCTCCCAGTAATAGGGCCAGCCGTAATAGCGGTGATAGTCCTCTTCAAATTGTCGCGACACGGGCTTGTGGACCTCGATCGCCGGGCTGTTCTCGATCTGATGGCGGGTGAGGTTCACGAGCATGGCGTTGCCGGCGGGATAGATGCTGCCGAAGGCATGGGGCGAAATCAGCACCTGCCGCCCCGGCAGCCAGTTGCCCGTGTCGGCGACGACATAGCGCACCGCCCAGGTGTGGTCGTTGAAGTAAAAATCCTTCACGTGGCCGATGTCGCCATCCGAGGCCCCGAGCTTGTTTCCGTAGAGATGTTTGATGCTTTGTAACATGATGATGCTTTCGTTTGGTTTGGTTGGGGGCCGGCTTCAAATTCTGCCGAGCAGCAGCAGGACGACCAGGATCAGCAAAACCAGTCCGAGTCCGCCGCTGGGGAAGTAGCCCCAGGTCCGGCTGTGTGGCCAGGTCGGCAGGGCGCCGAGCAGCATGAGGATGAGCAGCACTAGTAAAACAGTTCCTAACATAATTTTCCTTTCAATGGATGGTGGTGGTGGTTCCGGTTATCTCCCGTGATTGTTTCCGTGCTGGTCGCGCGGGTCGTCCTTGCGGTTTTTACCCGGGCTCTCGCCGGCGGGCTTCCAGTTTTTCGGATATTGTTTAGACACGGCGGCGTGATGCTGGGCCGGCGAATCATGGAAATCCATCCGCACGGACGGCGAGGCGAGCAGCACATTCACCGAGACCCCGCGCGGCGCCGGCCGGGAAACCCACGCGTTGCCTTCGCGGTAAGCGTATTGGTGCCGGCTGACGCTGTAATAACACTCGTAATCCGGGTAATAAACGTAGTCGTCCTGCACCACGACGACCGGCGGTTCGGCATAATAACCGGCGCGCGGCCCGTCCACATAGCCCACGCATCCGGTCAGCAGGCCCAGGAGGGCGACGCTTAACACAAGTCCGACTTTGACGGTTGGGCAGACGGGATTTTTATTATTCATAAGCGGAAGATAGCCCCCTGGCATTCCGTCCGCTATGGGGTGTTACCCGACCGGCGCCGGCTACTCCATCGCCGCCAGCAGTTCGTCCAGCGGCACGGTGGCGAAGCTGGTGGCGGAGTCGCTCATCGCGTAGGGGATGATGAGTTCGCGCCCGTGCAGCAGGCTGCCGCAGGAATAAACCACGTTCGGCACATAGCCGTCGCGCTCGGCTTCGTTCGGGCACAAAAACGGCTCGCGCAGCCGGCGGAGGACGCGCGTGGGATCATTCAAGTCCAGCAGGATCGCGCCGAGGCAATACTTCCGCATCGCGCCGACGCCGTGGGTCAGCACCAGCCAGCCGGCCTCGGTTTCAATGGGCGAACCGCAGTTGCCCAGCTTGATGAATTCCCACGGCTGGGCGGGGGCGAGCAGGATTTTCGGATCGGCCCAGAAATGGATGTTCGGGGAGAACATGATCAGGATATTCTCGTCGTCCTGGCGCGAGAGCATGGCGAATAGCCCGTTGATCTGGCGCGGAAACAGCGCCATGCCCTTGTTCTGCACGGCCGGGCCGTTGAGGGTGCTGAATTTGAAATGCACGAAGTCCGGCGTCTCCAGCAGTTGCGGCAGCGTGATCTTGCCGTCATAGGCGGTGTAGGTCGCGAAGTGGGTGAAGCTGCCGTCGTCCTTCTGGAACCGGACAAACCGCGCGTCCTCGATGCCGTTGCTCTGGCTGGGCGCGGAGGGAAAGAGCACGCGCTGCGAGAGCTTGCTGTCCGGCGCGAAATCCACTTCATAATTGGATTCCGCCAGCAACAGGATGCCCCGCGCCGCCCAGGCGGCCGTGGCGTCGGAGGTGTCCGTCAAGCCGGACGCCGCCAAAACCGTGTGCAATTCCTTCAGGGTGAAATCGTCGTGCAGCTGGGCCAGCACGCGCTTGCAGAAATCATTTTGCACGCCCGCCTCTTCCAGCTTGTGCGCGAACAGCCCCTTGGTGTAGGCCACATTCGGCACGCGTTCCGGTTCGGTGACAAACGGCACGGGCGGCGTGAGGGTGATGCGGTTTTGCGCGCGCACCTTGCCGGTGCGGAACGTGATGGAGGAGATGTGGCCTTCGCCGGTGGCCCGCAAACTCAGGATGAAACGCAGCGCCCCCTTCGGCACCCCGGACTGGTCCGGATGCGGCACGATGGACGGATTGAACAGCGCCGCCGATTCGGGCGAATATTCGTGCGTGAAGTAGGCGCCGATGAGCAGCTGCCGTTCGGGCGAGGGCAATGGTTGATCGGCGGGTTCCAGGTGAATCTTCACCTGCGCGAAGCGTTTGCGGAAAAAGTCTTCCACCCGCTCGTGCCGGTCCGAAAATTCGGCGAGCACCTGGGCCGCCAGCCGGACGACCTCCGCTTCCGGCAGGGCCATGACGCGTGCTATCACCCGCCGCGAGATGTCATCGGTGGTGGGACGGAACGGGCGCAGCAGCACACGCGACCGGTCGGGCACCAGCGTCGGCCCGATGCGTTTGGCGTGAAGGGCGGACGAGCTTGGGTTGGTCATGTTTTCTTCTGGCGGCATTGGTCTTCGGCCGGCAAATCCGGGCGGCCCGGGCTATTTGCCATTCGGCTCCTTGAAACTGGTGAGCGTGTTTTGCAATCCCTGCATCTCCGCGAGCGACAAAAGAAAGGCCAAGGTGGATTCCGCGCCTTGATTTTGGCTCAGCCGGTCCACGTGCAAGCCGTCGCGGCACCCGCCGGTGCCCGGATCGTAGAGCGCCAGGCCCAGGTCATTGCGCCCGAGAAACCATTCGAACGCGCGGCGCGCTTCCGCCACCCAGGCCATGTCCCCGGTGGCGTGATAGGCTTCAATGCAGGCGGAGATCGTGGCCTGCGCTTCGATGGGTTGCTGGTCGAACTGCGCCCGCTCATGGCCGCGCCGAAAAAAGCCGTTCGAGCCGATGGGGCGGAACGCGCCCGCGCCGGAGGTCTGGACTTTCACCAGCCAGCGCAGCGATTTGAGGCCGGTTGCCAGCGTGGTCGCGTCGTTCATGCAGCGCCCGCTTAATATCAGGGCGTGCGGCAGCTTGGCATTGGCATAGGAGACGACTTCTTCAAACCAGTGCCAGTCCTCGCCGGCGGTGTCGGCGCAGCTCTGCATCAGCCGCGTCGTGAGGGTGCCGCGGATGTGGTTGGCGCGCCGGTCGCCGCTGAACCGGCGCAGGTATTCGTCAATGCCGATGAGCGTGAACGCCCACGCCCGCGGCGATGCGAATTCGGCGGCCACCGGCAGCGCCTGCTCGAAGAGCTGCGCCGCGAGCATTTGAAAACTTCCCTGGCCGGCCTGCGACACGCACAAGCCGAGCGCCCACAGCGCGTGCCCCTGGCAGTCCTCCGAGCCGACGTCCTCCAGCCAGCGCCGCTCGAAGCTCATGAAATTGCGGAAGCGCCCGTGCTGTCGGTCAAACGCGTAATTGAGAAACGCCGCGTAGGCGGCGGCCTGCGCGCAGAGTTGCGGCGAACCGTGGCCCAGCTTTTGCAGCATCAATGCCAGCACCAGCGCGCGGGCGTTGTCGTCCGTGCAATAGCCCTCGGCAAAATTCGGGACGGTGAAACTCGCGTGCTGAAAAATGCCGGTCGAATCGCTCATCCGGAACAGGTGATCCAGCTTCAGCTCCGGCAGTTGGCCGGGCTGCTCGTCCAGCGTCTTGATGGGCGACGATTTGCGCCCGACGAAACTGTGATCCTGCCGCGCCTGCTCGAAGGACATGGCGTAGAGCTGCGCCACGCGGCTCCAGACCATGTCGCGCCCCAGCTTGTAGGCGTTCTTGCGCATCGTGTGGCGCAGGGTTTCATCGCGCAGCAATTCCACCACCGCGACCGCGATGGCCGGCGCGTTGCGGAACGGCACCAGCTTGCCGCGCTCGGCCGTCAGCAATTCCGCCGCGTGCCAGTAAGGCGTGGATACCACGGCGTTGCCCGCGCCGAACGCATACGCCAGCGTGCCGGACGTGATTTGCGCCTCGGTGAGATACGGCGTGAGGTAAATGTCCGCGGCGCCGATGAACCGCATCAATTCCTCCAATTCGACGAAGCGGTTGAAGAACACGACGTTTTTCTGCACGCCCAGGTCTTTCGCCAGCCGCTCCAGGCTCAGGCGATACGCCTCGCCCTCGTGGCGCAGCAGATTGGGATGCGTCTGGCCCACCACGATGTAAACGATGTTGGGAAATTCCCGGATGATGTCCGGCAGCGCCCGTAGCGCGTATTCAATGCCCTTGTTGGGTGACAATAATCCGAACGTGAGCAGCACCTGTTTGCCCGCCACGCCGAATTCGTCCTTGAAATAATTCGGGTCTGCGAACGGCATGTCCGGAATGCCGTGCGGTATGAGGTCAATCTTGTTTTCCGGCGCGTGATAGATGTCGCGCAGGAATTCCCGGCCGCGCTCGCTCATCACGACCAGGCGCGTCGAGAGCCGGATCAGCTCGCGCATCACGCGGCGCTGCTCGTCGTTTGGTTCGCGCAGCACCGTGTGCAGGGTGGTGACGATGGGCATCTGCAGTTCGCGCAGCAGCGCCAGCACATGGCTGCCAGCCGGCCCGCCGAAGATGCCGAATTCATGCTCTACGCAAACCACGTCCACGTCTGTGATGTTGAGAAAATCCGCCGCGCGCAGATACGACGGCAGGTCCTGCTCCGCGATCTCGAAGCGGACTTCCGCCGGATAATCATAGCCGTCCGCGAGGTCGTTGACCGGCACCACCGGGCATTGGATGGTGGGATATTCCGCCGCGATGGCGCAGCGCAGATCGGTGGTGAACGTGGCGATGCCGCATTTTCTCGGCAGATAATCACCGAGAAACGCGACCTTGCGGATGGCCGGGGCGGGCGGCATAAATCATTATGGTACGGTGCGGGTGGATTTACCTACGGGTTTCGCCATGAATTTGACGATTCCAGCCGTCAGGATAATTCCCCTATGCGTCCGTCGCCATGGGGTGAAACCCTACCGTTGTCCCGAAGCCGGTCCGTTCAGGCTGCCGGCTAGTCTCCTGAGTCATAATAAACTTTCATAAATAGACGGGGTCTGTATCATGTCGGCATGCCAACAAAGGAAACGCGAGGCCGCCCCCAAAAACATCCGCTTGTGGTTTCTGAACC
>CAIXBQ010000146.1 GCA_903917705.1 uncultured Verrucomicrobia subdivision 3 bacterium
AAGTCGTGCTGCGCGACGAACTCCAACGCTTCTGGCGGGACGCCCGCCGGGTCCGCTCTCTTATTTTCGACTGGCTTCTCGATCAAGCAAACAGTTTCTCTCCAGCCGTTATACTACATTATTAACGTAATTGGTATTATTCATTCTACTGAACCTTAACATAACGACGCGCCCCATGATGGGCTGTCGCCGTTCGCGATAAAAAAACACAAATCCAACGAAAATCATCATGCGTAATTCACTGCTCGGAATCCTAGTGTCGGCGGCCCTGGCCGCTGGAACGGCGTCGGTCTTCGCCGCGGGTAACATCACCGGCTCGCCGCACGACCTGTCCGGCAAGGGCTGGGGGACGACGGAACTGTGCAAATTCTGCCACACCCCGCATCTGGCGCAAAGCGTGGTCGGCGCGCCGCTCTGGAATCACCGGAGCACGGCGCAGTCCTATACGCTGTACAGCAGCGCGACCTTCCAGGGGGCCGCCACGCAGCCCGGACCGCAGTCCAAGCTCTGCTTGAGCTGCCATGACGGCACCGTGGCCAACGACTCCTTCGCCAACGGCGGCGTCCTGCAGACCGGGACGCACTATATGACCAGCACCAACCTGGTGGGCGCCAGCGGCACCCTGACCAGCGACCATCCCATCGCCTTTACCTATAATGGCGCGCTGGCCACCGCCGACGGTCACCTGAACACGCCTGTTTCGTCGAGCTATGTGGACGCCGCCCATCAGCTGCCGCTGTACAATAATCCCAGTCCGGGCGTGGCCAGCAGCTTGGAATGCGCCACCTGCCATTCCGTGCACGACAACACCTACGGCAAATTTCTGCGCATGAACAACGCGGGCAGCGCCATGTGCCGGACGTGCCACACCCAATAGCCGTCGTCCGCCAGTCTGCGGCCGCGCGCGATTAAACTGAGGCAGCCATGCACGCAGTTGACCGCTCAATATCTATGTGTTTCCGCCGGGCCGGTTTTGCCATTGTCTCCGCCGCCCTGACCCTGCTCGTTGGCTGTGCCAGCGGCCCGGGGGATGGCGCCGGCCGGAAATTCGTTTTCTTCCCGTCGCCGCCGGCCGCGCCACGCGTCCAGTATCTCACCGGCTTTTCCGGCGGCCAGGACCCGGATTCCGCCGCCGGCAAATTTGCCGTGTTCGTCATCGGCCAGGAGGCGGCCACTGTTCCCATCCTCAAGCCCTACGGCTTGGCCCTTGGCAGCAATCAGCTGTATGTCTGCGACACCGGCGCCCGCGCGGTGGACATTCTGGACCTGGATCAGCTGACCTTGCGCCGCTTTGCGCCCGTCGGCAGCGGCAAGCTGGGCGTGCCCATCAATGTCGTCCTGGATGCCGACGGCTCGCGGTATGTGACTGACACCGCCCGCAATCAGGTGCTTCATTATGGCGCGGAGGGGCCCCTGCTCGGCCTGCTGGATGGCACCGCCGCCGGCACCAATGTCCAGCGGTTCACCGGCGTCGCTCTTGCGGCGGACCGGATTTATGCCACGGATGTCAACGGCCATTGCGTCCGCGTTTATGACAAAGCTTCGGGCGGCCCGCTGTTCACCATTCCCCGTGATCCGCTCGCCGACGAGGCGGTCGAGCCGGGCCGGCTGTTCATGCCGGTGAACCTCGCCTTGGACGGGTCGGGCCGGGTCTACGTGTCCGACCTGGCGGCGTGTCGCGTGAAAGTGTTTGATCCGGAGGGAAAATATCTCCGCACCATCGGCAGCCAGGGGGATTTGCCCGGCCAGTTCGCGCGCCCCAAGGGCTTGGCGGTGGACCGTGCGGGCCGGCTGTTCGTCGTGGATGCGGCGTCGCAGACCTGCCAGATTTTCGATGCGGACGGGAAAATTCTGCTGTCCTTCGGTGAGCCGGCCGGCAATCCGGAGGAGGACATCGCGGCCCTGAACCTGCCGGCCGCCGTGTGTCTGGATTGCGACCATGTCGCCCGGTTTCAAAAATATGCCGCGCCCGGGTTTGTGCTCGAGGAGCTGATCTTTATCTCCAACCAGCTGGGCGCGCAAAAAATCAGCGTGTTCGGTCTTGGCCGCAAGGAGTGAACCGTGACCAGCGCGCCGCGGCCCAAAATGTTCATCGTCCGCCGCGCGGGGCCGCCGCCGCCGCCCGGTGTCTCCTTCCCGACCGCCGCCGCATGAACCGCCGCCGACTCATTTATTGCTGCGGCCTGCTGGTGTGGCGGGGGATGGCGGGGGGCGACTTGTTGGCCGCCGCGCCGGCCAGGCCGCAGCCGCTCCACCTGGAATGGGGCGACCTTTATTTGCAAACCGAGGCGCAGTATGAGCGCGAGCATCAGCAGGCCGGCACGTCGTCCGCGTCGCTGACCCGGGAGCAGACTTTGGTGGATCCGGCCGTGGGCGTGGGCCTGTCCGGCTGGCTGTATCACCCCAATCTGGTGCAGTTCCAGCTTGCGGCGGAGCTCGGGCTGGATTGGAAGACGTCCAGCGAGACGCCCGGCGCCGCGGAGAACAACGGGCGGTTGCTCCAGCGCTATCACGGCTCGATGGATGTGCTGGAGCAGAAACCCTACGCCGTGTCGCTGTTTGCCGATAAAGACATGACCTATCGCGAATACGATTTTTTTTCCCGCGTCCGCGTGGAGAGCGACTCCTATGGCGGCCGCGCCGGCTACACCGCCGGGCCGGTGCCGTTCACGGTGTCGGTGCAGCATTACGACGAATGGCAGGAGGATCCCACCCGGCCCCAGCGCTACATCCAGGACACGTTCTGGCTGACCGCGCAGAACCAGCGCCGCCGGTACGACGGGAACACCCGGATGAATTACAACCTGACCCAGTTTTCCCGCCGCGACGACGGCTACTCGTATCAGCAGGGGCTTACGCAGTCGCTGAGCCTGTTCGACACCGAAAATTTCGGCGGGCCGGTGGATCCGCGGCTCACCTCGCTGCTGAATTACAATGCCGTGGCGCAGACCGCCCTGCCCACGGATAAGCTGCTCGTTCAGGAAAACCTGCGGCTGCGGCACTCGCCGAAGCTGGAAAGTTTTTACGAGTATTCTTTCGATACCGCCTCCGCGGGCGGTTCCTCGGCTCTGACGCATGATGCCCGCGCCGGCCTGGCTTACCAGGCCACCCCCCGTCTCTCGCTGGGCGGGGACGCACATGGTGAGCTGACGCAGGCCGCGTCGCCGGGCAGCTCGCTGGACACCCGGGACTACGGCGCCGCCGCCAGCGCCCAATACTCGCGCCAGCCGGCCGGGTGGGTGACCTTCACCTGCGGCGACAGCGGGAGCTGGGACCGGGAAGACCGCAGCGCCAGCGGCGCGGCGGAAATCATCATCGGCGAACAGCACACGCTGGTGGACAGCGCCGTGACGTTGCTGAACCTGCCCTCGATCGACCCGGCCAGCATCCGGGTCTGGGACCCGTCGCGCACCACGAATTACGTCAACAATCTGGATTACCAGATCACCCAGGTTGGCGTCCTCACGCAGATCCAGCGCCTGACCGGCGGCCAGATCGGTGATGGCGCCCTCGTGCTGGTGGATTATTCCGCCACCTTGCAGGATTCAACCTCCTTTGACACCCTGGCCAACAGCGCCATGTTCCGGGTGGATTTGTGGTCGGGGTTGCTGGGCCTCTATGGCCATTGGTCCTGGCAGGATTATGTCGGCGGCCAGATGCTGCTGCTCCGCCAGCTCGACGACAAGACCATCGGCGTGGATGCTTCCTGGCGCTGGTTTCGCGCCGGCGCGGAATACGAGGTCATTGACTCCAACCTCGCGCCCTACGAGCGCCGCCGGCTGTTCCAGTCCGCCCAGTTTCGCCCGGCCGCCGGGGCGGATCTCAGCCTGACCGCAGACCAGAACTGGACGGATTTCCACGACAACCATCTTCACCAGTCGTCCTACGGGTTCATCACGCGCTGGCAGCAGCGGGTCACCTCCCATCTGTCCGCCATGGTCGAGGGTGGCGTGCGCTTCGAGCGCGGTGAAACCTTTGACAGCGATCTCGCCACCTGCCGCGCCGGGCTGGATTGGGCCGTCGGCAAACTCACCGTGAAGCTGGATTACGAATATAACGACGAAAGCCACCTGGCCGACGCGCAGGACCGGCAATATATTTTCCTTCGCGTCCGGAGGGATTTTCGATGAGTGGAAGTTTTTCCAGGACCGTGGCGGGCCGCCTTGCGAAACGGCCGGGGGTGGTGTTTTTCCTGGTGCTCGCCGGGTGGTTCGGTTGCGCCGGTCCGGCGGTCGCCGCCGGCCCGGTGGGGTCGGGCCTGGTCCGGACCAAGCACAACCTTTCCACTTCCGGCACCGGCGCCATCCGCGCCAATGCGGTTTCCACGGATTCGGCGGCCGGTGAGATGTGTGTTTTCTGCCACACCCCGCACTCCTCCGCGCGCCAGGCGGCGTTGTGGAACCGGGTTGATTCCGGGGTCACTTACGTTCCCTACGGCAGCAGCACCACCCGGGCCGTCATCGGCCAGCCCACCGGCGCCTCGCGCTTGTGCCTGAGCTGTCACGACGGCACCGTGGCGCTGGGCATGGTGCGCAGCCGGCGCGACCGTATCGCCATGAAAAGCGTGGTCGCCACCATGCCGCGCGGCGCCAGCAACCTGGGCACCGACCTCTCGGACGACCATCCCGTCTCGTTCCCGTACACCGCCGCGCTGGCCGCGAAACAGGGCGATCTGCAGGCTCCGCCGCGCCACGGCCCTGTCCATCTCGACGCCGCCGGCGAGCTGCAATGCACCACCTGCCACGACCCGCACGGCAGCAGCTACGAAAAATTCCTGGTCATGGACAACACCGGCTCCGCGCTCTGCCTGACCTGCCACCAGCCGGACTCCTGGTCGCAAAGCGCCCACAGCTATTCCCCGAAACGATGGAACGGGCTCGCCCCCAACCCGTGGCCGCACACCGCGCCAACCTCCGTTGCCGGCAATGGCTGCGAAAATTGCCACAGCCCGCATAACGCCGGCGGCCGCCAGCGCCTGCTCAATTATGCCGGGGAGGAGGATAATTGTTATCCGTGCCACAACGGCAACGTCGCCGCGAAAAATATCCAGGCCGAGTTCAGCAAGGCCAGCATTCATCCGGTCATCAGCACCACCGGTGTTCACGATCCCGCCGAGCCGGCCCTGGTCTCCGCCGGCGCCACCCGGCACGTCGAGTGCGTGGACTGCCACAACCCGCATGCCGCGAACAGCGCCGGGCGCACGACGCCCAATGCCGTTTCCGGCGCGTTCGCCGGCGTGCGCGGGGTCAATGTCTCGGGGGCGAAAATCCCCTCGGTCACGTACGAGTATGAATTGTGCTTCCGTTGCCACGGCGACACCGCCCGGGGGCCGGCCCGCGTCAGCCGCCAGTTTCCGCAGCTCAACACCCGGCTGGAATTTCAGGATGTCAACGGCCGGAACTCGTTTCATCCGGTCGTGCTCCCTGGCCGCAATCCGGAGGTGCCGAGTTTGAGGCAGCCGTGGACGACCGCCAGCCGGATCCTCTGCGGCGACTGCCACAACAATGACCGGGGCGCGGGCGCCGGCGGCACCGGGCCCGCCGGTCCGCACGGCTCGGCCTATGCCCCGTTGCTGGAGCGCCCGTTGAGTTTCGCGGACACCGCCGCCAACTCCGCCAATTCCGCGCTCTGTTTCAAGTGCCACAATTTTGTGAACAACGCCTGGCGCGACCACGTCGGCCACCTCGGCTACACCGCGTGCGGCACCTGTCACGATCCGCACGGTTCCCCGAACGCGCACCTGATGAATTTTGATCCGGGCATTGTCACCGGCGCGCGCATTTATTCGTCCGCCGGCGCCGGGCACGGAACCTGCACGCTGGTGTGCCACGGCAAGGATCACGTCGCCGCGACTTATTGATGATGAAGCTCACCCGCCATTTTTTTATTCCGGTTCGCGCGGTGGCGCTGGCTGCCGCTTTGTTGTTTGGCGCTCCGGCGCGCGCCGTCGATCCGCCGCATTTGACCGCCGCCGCCTGTGCCTCTTGTCATATGGCCCACTTGAATGCCGGCCTGGACCTGACCACCGTCGCGGGCAACGCGAATTTGTGCCTGAGCTGCCACGCGCCGGGCGGTTCCGCCTCCTCCCGCGCGTTTGTGTCCGGGGATCAGGCGCTGTCGTGGCCCGGCTTGCCCGCGGGCACCAATGCCGCCGGCACGTCGCACCGTTGGGATGCCGGTGCCGCCGGCTGGCTGGTTTTTCTGGGGGGCGCCGCCGTGCCTTCGACGGGAATGATCATTTCAAGCGGCGTCTATACCGGCGCGTTTGCCAAGACTTACACGCTCTCGATCGCCACCGGCGGTGCCGTCGGCGCGGCCCGTTTTGGCTGGACCGCCACCGTTCCCGGCGGCGGGGCGGGCACGAATGTGCTGACCGGCGCCGGCGTGCCGCTGGATGCGGGTTTGTCCCTGACCTTCGTCGACGGCACGAATGTCTCTTTCCAGGCCGGCGACCGCTGGAATTTGTTCGTCCGCTCCGACCTGCGCAATCCCACCAACGCCACCCTGCAGACCTACCTGACCAACGGCGTGCTGTCGTGTTCCACCTGTCACGCCCAGCACAGCGAGGCGGTGATCCCTTTCGATCCCGCTGCCCAGCCTTATGTGACGAATCCGGCGGGCGCCTTGATCACCGGCACCAACCGCCACTTCATGCGGATTGCCAATAATTTCAACCAGCTCTGCAACGACTGCCACGCCGTCCGCAATGTCACCAATGCCGCCGCCGGTTCGCATCCGGTGGAGATCCGTTTTGGCGCCGACGCCAAGCACAAGCTGGCCGCGCTCTTGCCGCTCGAGGTCGGCTCCACCAATCCCGGCTGCCTGACCTGTCACCTCGTTCACCACGGCCCGGATGCCGACGGCAAATTGCTGCGCCTGACCAATAGTGTCGCGTTGTGCAATGACTGCCACACGTTGTCGGACCCCGCCTCCGCGCATTTTTCCCCGACCAACAGCGCCACGCTCTGGCCGGGGGGCAAGTTCGGCTCGCTCATGCCCGCGCGCACCGATCCCAATGACCGCGGCACCTGCCTCAACTGCCACGCCACCCATGGCTGGCCCACGAATGCGGCGAATCCCTCCGTCCATTTCGAGCATCTCCTGGCCGACTATCAGGAAAATTTCTGCTACACCTGCCACGGCACCAACGGCCCCGCCGCCAAGCTCGTCTATGCCGATTTCCAGCTGGCCTACCGCCATCCGGTCCTCAACTCCGATTCCCTGCGCCACACCGGCCGCACGGTCGAATGTTCCGATTGTCATAATTCCCACAAGGCGAAAGCTGGCTCCCACGTTTATACCGCCACGGCCGTGGCGGGCCGGAACGCCGTCACCAATGCCCCCTCGCTGCTGGGCGTGACCGGTGTGGCGGTGGATTACAGCAGCCTCACCAATTTTCAGGCCCCGGCTTTTTAAGATGAACGCGCGATCTCCATATATCCCGAAGGCCACTTCGTCATGAACCCGGTGAACCATTTCAGTCGCCCCTGGTGCCGGCGGTCATCGGCCGTTCTGGCCGCGCTTTTGTTGCTGGCCGGCGGTCGGGCGTCGGCGGCCATCACGAGCCAGGCCGCCGGCGGCAATTGGAGTGACCCGGCCGCCTGGGTGGGCGGCGTGGTCCCGGCGGTGACGGATAATGTGATCATTGCCGCTGCGGGTGCCACCCCGCTGGTTTGTGACGTTAGTGCGACTTGTTCCAATCTGACCGTCAACGCGAATTGCCAGCTCAGCATTGCCGATAACATCACCCTGACGACCACCGCCGCCCTGATAAATAACAATAACAGCGGCACCATTGCCACCGGGGCCGGCGCCAGCAAGTTGCTCGTGGCTGGATTTGCCATCCAGAATTTTTTCAGCGGCGGGACTTATGGCAACCTCGAGATCAGCAATCAGGTCACCTCGGTGGTGACGCCCTCAACCACCAGTCTGTCCGTCACTTCGGGCTGCACGCTGACAGTGGACAGCGGCGCGTTTCTCCAGCAGGGGAACAACATCCAGCGCGTCGTGGGCGGTGGCAACTTCGTGTTGGCCGATGGCGCCACCTTGGGGATCAGGGATGTCGCCGGTATCACTCCCACCGGCGGTGGCACCAACGGTTTCATACGGGTTTCCGGCACGCGCACTTTCGGCGCCGGTGCCACCTACGTTTACAACAACGGCACCATCGCCCAGGTCACCGGTGCCGGTTTGCCGGCCACGATCAATAATCTGATATGCAGCAATGCCGCCGGCGTCACGCTTTCCGGCGGTGTCGCGGTCACCGGCGCGACGACCGTCAGCGTCGGCGCGCTGGCGCTGGGTGCGGCCGGTTCGCTCGCGGCCGGTTCCAGTCTCAACCTGGCGGCCGGGACCACTCTGGACGTTTCCGGCCTGGGTGCTTCGGCCACCTTCAGCCTCGGCAGCACCGCCACCTTGACCGCCCGGGTCACGACCAATGGCATTTTGCCGGCGACCATCCTTGGTGGTGCCGGCGGCACGGTCAGTCTCGGCTCGCAGCCGGTCATCCTGAACTACGACGGGTCGCATCCGGCGCTCGTGGTTTCTCAGGGTGCTTTGTCGCTCAACGGTAACCCCATCACTGTCAACACCCCCTCGCCGTTGGCCAGCGGCACCTACGCGATCATCCAGCAGGCCGCCGGAAATATTGTCAGCAATGGGACTTTCACCGTGTCCGGCACGGCCTTCGGCCCCGGCACGGGCGGCTCCATCTCGGTCAGTGGCACCAATGTGTTCCTGGTCGTCGGGCCGCTGAACCTGGCGATCACCTCCGTCAACGGCGGCGTCAATCCCACGGCCGGCGCGGGCTTCAGCGTCGTGGTCCAGGTGCAGGGCCCCGGCGGCAACCCGGTGAATGCGGTGTCGGACACCGCCGTCACGCTCACCCGCGCGGCGGGCACTGGCACCTTGGGTGGCACTTTGACCGGAACCATCCTGGCCGGCACCAGTTCCGCGACCCTCAGCGGGGTCACTTACACCCGGGCGGAGAGCGGCGTCATCTTGACCGCCACCCGCACCGCCGGTGATCTATTGGCGGCCGGTAACAGCGCCGCCTTTACGGTCAATGCCGGCGCGGCCGCTTCGTTGGCGCTGACCTCGGGCAATAGCCAGAGCGGCCTGGGTTTGGCGTCCCTGGCCAGTCCCTTCGTGGTGACGGTGACGGATGCCGTCGGCAATCCGGTCAGTGGCGCCGGTGTGACGTTCGCGGTTGCCGCGGTGCCGGGCAGCGCCGCCGGCCAGTCGCTGGGTACCACCAATGCCGTGACGGACGTTAATGGCCAGGCGGCCAGCCTGCTCACTTTGGGCAACACCGTGGGCAACTATACGGTGACGGCGACTGCGGCCGGCCTCACCGGCAGTCCCGTGACTTTCACCGCCACCGCCACCGGGAATCTGGCGGTCACCTCCGTCAACGGCGGCGTCAATCCCACGGCCGGTGCGGGTTTCAGTGTGGTGGTGCAGGTGCAGGGTGCCGGCGGCGCCCCGGTCAATGTGCTGGTGGATACCGCCGTGACGCTCAGCCGCGTGAGCGGCACCGGCACCTTGGGTGGCACCCTGGCTGGAACCATCCTGGCCGGCACCAGTTCCGTGACCATCAGCGGCGTCACCTATACCAAGGCGGAAAGCGGCGTGGCGGTGACGGCCACCCGCACCAGCGGCGATCCCCTCGCGGCCGGAAACAGTGCCGCCTTCACGGTCAATGCGGCCGCGGCGGCGTTGTTGACGCTGGCCTCGGGCAACAGCCAGAGCGGCTTCGTGGGCGCGGCTTTGGCGAGTCCCTTCGTGGTGACCGTCAGCGATGCCTACGGAAACCCGGTCAGCGGCATCGGTGTGACCTTTGCGATGGCCTCGGTGCCCGCCGGTGCGACCGGTCAATGGTTGAGTGTGACCAATGCCACCGCCGCCGCCAACGGTCAGGCGGCCAGCCTGCTCACCTTGGGCAACGCGCCCGGCACCTATACGGTGACGGCGACGTCGGCCGGCCTCGGCGGCAGTCCCGTGACCTTTACCGCCACCGCCACGGCGAAATTGGCGATCACCGCCGTCAACGGCGGCGTCAATCCGGTCGCTGGCACGCCCTTCAGCGTGGTGGTGCAGTCGCAGGGGGGCGGTGGCACCCCGTTTAATGTGGTGTCGAACACCTCCATCACGCTCACCCGCGCGGCCGGCACCGGGACTTTGGGCGGCACCTTGGCCGGGACCATCCCGGCGGGCAGCAATACCGTGACCATCGCCGGCGTCACCTATACCAAGGCGGAAAGCGGCGTGGTGTTGACGGCTGCCCGCACCGCCGGCGATACCCTGGCGGCCGGCAACAGCGCGGCCTTCACGGTCAATGCGGGTGCGGCGGCCACGCTGGCGTTGGTTTCGGGCAACAGCCAGAGCGGCCAGCGGTCCGTGGCGTTGGCCAGCCCGTTCGTGGTGCGGGTGACCGATGCCTACACCAATCCGGTCACCGGCATCAGCGTGACGTTTGCGATCGCCGCGGTGCCCGCCGGCGCGACCGGCCAGTCGCTGAGCGCCACCGCCACCACCACGGCCGCCACCGGCCAGTCGTCGAGCACCCTGACTTTGGGCAATCTGGCGGGGTCTTATGCCGTCACGGCGACGTCGGCCGGCCTCGCCGGGAGCCCCGTGACCTTCACCGCCACCGCCACCGCGGGCAACTACACGCTGCTGGCCTCCGCCACCAACGAGTACCAGATCTGTTTCAAGTGTCACACCGGCTACTCGTGGGGCGCCACGCCGCCCAATGGCAACTCGCCCAACGGCTCGGCCGCCAATCCGGTGGAAACCGATGTCGCGCAGGAGTTCAGTCCCAGGAACCTGTCCGGTCATCCGATCACCACCGGCTTGAATAATTATTCCAACTCCAAGACCCCCAAGGCGCTGGCCGCGGCGGCTCTGAAATCGCCCTGGAATGTCAACGTCGGCACGCAGACCATGATGTGCTCCGATTGCCACGACGCCACCTCCACGAATTACGTCGCGTCCGCCGCCCAGGGGCCGCACGGCTCGGCCAATCAATTCATGCTGCGCGGGCCCAACGCCGCCAACTGGCCGAACGTCACCACCTTTTCCACCAGCTGGTGCGCCAACTGCCACAATGACAATGTCAGCATGGACGGCCATGCCAATCATCATAGCGCGGGGGGATGCAATACCTGCCACGTCGTCATTCCCCACGGCAGCAAGATGTCCCGCCTGATCGCGGATCAGGACGGCTCCATGCCTGCCCGCTACGCGCTGAACAGCTCCAAGTCGACCACCACCGTCAAGGTCACCAGCTTCACCAAATCATCCACGACTTCCTACGGGACCGGCAATTGCCGGACGAGTTGTGGCGAACATTCCTCCGGCAGCAGCACCACCATGGAAAATTGGTGAACTATCGCGACCTCATCCAGTTTGACCCCGGCGCCCTCACCGTCCGGCCGGCGGCGGCTGCGCCGGAGCCGGCGCGCGTGCTCGCGGCCCGGCTGGTGCCAAAGACTCCCGCCCAGGCGGCGCAGGTCCGGGAGCATCTGGCCCGCTTCGCGGATTATTACGGCGACCTGGCCGGCCGGCTGGATGAATTCGTCGCGCTCTTTCCGGTTCACCCCGACTGCCTGGCGGTCCTGGAAAAACTGTCCTTTCTCCCGGCGCCCGCGCTGCTGTCGTGGCTGGCGGGCGAGGTGGAAAAAACGCTCGACCAGCCCCTCCCGGCGGACCGCCCCGGCCTGATCGGCTATGACCGGTTCTGGGAGCAGCTGCGCCGGCCGGAATTCCAAAAGGTGCCGGAGGTGGAAGCGGTTCTCTATTGCGCCAAAACTCTGGAGCCGGCCTTTGAAAAATCCTGGTCCCGGCCCGGCTCGAAGGACGCGGCGCGGTCGCTGCTGCGCGCTCTCCTCGTCCAGCGCCTGGCCACGGTTGATATTTATAATACGCACGGCCCCGCGCCCGCCGCGTTGCGCGACTCGCTCTGCCTGCTGCCGCCCGGCTTTGAGGCTGCCGGCGGCGCCCCGGCGGCCCGGCTGCTGGCGCTCGTGGCGGATCTGCTCGGCGAACTCCGCCGGGTCGTTGGCGAAAAAGCCGTCGGCTTCAGCCCGGAGCGGAATGAATACTGCATCCACATCCGCAAATTCAAGCGGTTCGTGCGGCCCGAGCTGTGGCTGCACTGGATGAACGCGGTGCCGTTCGTCCTGCTCCTGCTCACCGGCGGCGTCATGCTGGCGTCGCGGTTCTGGCCGCTGGACCGGCGGCTGTTCGTGCTGGTCCACGAGGTCTGCGCGGCCGCGTGGATCATCGGCCTGCCGCTCTCGGTCCTCGCGCGCGCCCGGACGCACTGGTCGCTCATCCGCACCGTGCTGACCTGGCGGCTTGACGATTTTCTGTGGCTGGCGCAGTCCCCCCGGAGTCTCCTCAATAAAAATGTCACGCCGCCGCCCGCCGGCCGGTTCAACCCGGGCCAGAAGATCAACACGCTCCTCGTGGCCGTGTATTTTTTCGGGTTCAGCGCCACGGGCCTGCTCATGTTTTTCAAGGGCAGCATCCTGTTCCCGTGGTATGCCCACGCGGCCCTGTTCTTCTCCGCCCTGGGCTCGCTCGGCGGCCATTTGCATCTCGCGCTGCTCAATCCCAGCACGCGGATCGCCCTGGCCGGCATCTTCCACGGCTGGGCGCCCATCGAATACATCAAGCATCATCATCCGCTGAGCCTCCCGCCTTCGGCGCGGTCGCATCACGCGGCGCCCGCCCGGAAAACGCTCAAGGAGGAGCTGCTGCTGTCCCGGGTCGAGGTGGTCATCCTCATCGTGACCCTCCTGCTGGGCGGCGTCGGCGCGCTGGCTTTCAACCGGGCCCAGCTGGCCTCCATCAAAAGCGGGTTCGCCAAAAAATTCGCGGATGGCATCACCCCCAACGCGCTTTCCACCCGCCATCGTCTCGGCCCCCTGTCGGAATCGTGCACCCAATGCCATGCCTACACCGGCCAGATCCCCGATGCCAATTGCGAGCGATGCCACGCGGATATCAAGGATCGCCGCGCCCGCCTGGCCGGCTATCACGGCACCTTCCAGGGCGATTGCCGGAGCTGCCACAAGGAGCATCCCGGCGCGACGAATTCGATCATTCCCCCGTTCCGCGAAAAATTCAACCACGACCTCGCCGGCTACAAGCTGGCCGGCAAACACACCCGGCTGGAATGTGACGACTGCCATAAGAAACTCCACCCGCCCGTCGCGGCCGTCGGGCCCGTCACGAACGGCATTTATTTCATCGGGTTGAAATCGGAGAAATGCGCCGATTGCCATCGCGACCGGCACCAGGGCCAGTTTGTCGCCGCCTGCGAAACCTGCCATGCGGTCGCCGGCTGGACGGGAAAAGAACTGAAATTCTCCCACGACCGGGACTCGTCCTTCCCGCTCGCCGGCCGGCACGCGGCGGTCGAATGCGTCAAATGTCACAAGCCCGATCCGGCCGGCGCCGCGCTCGGCACGGCCCGGTTCAAGGGGCTGCCGCGGGATTGCCTCGGCTGCCACGCCGACCCGCACCGGCGGCAATTTGCGGCCGGCTGCGAAACCTGTCATACGACGTCCTCCTGGAAAAAGGCGGCGCTGAAATTCGATCACAATAAGGATACGAAATATCCCCTCGTCGCGCGGCACGCGCCGGTGGCCTGCGAGCAATGCCACGTTCCGGCGCCGGCGCAGCCGCTGGCCTCCGCCGTGTTTCATGGCCTCAAATCCGGATGCGCCGACTGCCATAAAGACCCGCACGCCGGGCAGTTCGAACGGAACTGCGGGCGGTGCCATCCCGCGCCGGAAAGTTGGACCGGCCAGGCGCTGCAGTTTGCGCACAATCGGGATTCGCAGTTCCATCTGGATGGCCGGCACGCTTCCGTCGAGTGTGTCAAATGTCATAAGCCCGACCCGGCCGGCGGCAAGCTGGCCACCGCCCGGTTCAAGGGGCTGGGCACCACCTGCGACGCGTGCCACTCCGTGAAGCATCCGGAGGAATACGGCGCGGCCTGCGTTTCCTGCCACGCGATCGATCGCTGGATCAAGGTCCGGCCCGGCGTGGATCACATTCTCAAGCACGAGATTCATGGCGAGCAGTTGATCGAAAAACATCTGTCCGCCAAGTGCAGCGCCTGCCACAGCCCGGCGCGGCTGGCGGTCCTCGGGCCCCCGGGCAAAACCCAATTCGAATGCGTTTCCTGCCATAAGCCAGACGAGGACCCGCATAAGGGCACGCTCGGCGCGGACTGCACCCGATGCCATCGCGCGGATGCCTGGAAAGGCCCGTCCCTGAAGTTCAATCACAACACCATGACCGGGTACGGGCTGAATCAGGACCACAAGAATGTGGCCTGCGTCAAGTGCCACGAAAACAACCACTGGAAGCCGCTGAACACCACCTGCATCGGCTGCCATCCGAAATTTACCGGTGATGAGAAAACCGGCCGGCCCGGGCCTCCGCCGGTGAAATGAATTTGTGAACCCGACCCTGGCCATCCTCAGGCGATTCCTGCGCCGGCCCGCCGTGATCCTCGGCGAGCTCGCCGCCATCGCGGTCGCCGGGGCGCTGGGCGCGTCGCTGCCGGCGTGGCATGTGTTCTCGTCCGCCGGGTTCGCCGCCCTGGCCCTGCTGGCCGCCGCCTCGCTCGCCGTGGTCGTGGGCGGCCAGTTTCAGCGCGTCCGATCCGCGTGGCGGCCGCCGCCGTCGCCCGCCGCCTTTCAATCCGCGCCGTTCAAAGCTGAATTTGACCGCCCCGCCGCCGGCCCGGTTCCGCCGCCGGCCATCTGGTCCGGGCGCCGCCTCGGCCTGGCCGGTTCGCTCGTGTTCCACTCGGGCCTGCTCCTGCTCATCGCGGCCGGCGCCTGGCGCGCGCTGTTCGCCACCGAGGCCGTGGTGGACCTGGTCGAAGGCGAGACGCTCGCCCCCGCCGCCGCCTGGTCCGCCCAGTGGCCGGGCGTGTTCGCCGGCCCGCTCCGGCTGGACCGGCCCGTCACGCTCGAATCCGTGTCGGGCCGCCGTTATCCCGGCGGCGATTTGCGCGAGCTGCGCGCCCGCCTTTCCGCCGGCGAGATCGCCGTCAATCATCAGCTGGATTTCGGCGGCAGCCGGCTTTATCTCGGCCAGGAATTCGGCCCCGCCGCCCTGTTGGAATGGAATGCCTCCGCCCGCACCGCCGCGCTGCTCACGGGCGGGGGCCGCGTCGCGTTCACCGGTCAGGCCGCCGGCCCGGCCGGCCTGATGGTTTATTTGCGCAGCGACGCCGCGCGGCCCGCGGGCTTCGAGGTCCGCGTCATGCGCGGCGGCGGCCTGCTCGCCGCCGGCCCGCTGGCCGTGGGCGAAACCCTCGCGCTGCCCGGGGGCGAAACCCTCGCGTTGCGCGGCGCCCCGATGTGGGCGAGATTGCACGGCAGCCGCGATTCCGCGCTCTGGCTCGCTTATCTCGGCATCATCCTGACGATGGCGGGCGCGGCCATGATGTTCACCCTCATCAAACTGGATTTCTGTGTCGCGGTCACGCCGCTCGGCGCGCGCGAGCGGGTGTTCGTCGCCCTCAGGCCCCAGCGCTTCGCGCCGCTCTTTCAGGAACGGTTTGACCAGCTGGTCCGCGACCAGGGCGGCCCGTCAAAAGTTTGCGGCCGCCGGGGCGACGAGGCTCACACTAATAATGCAGACTCGATGGGTTCAAAAGCGGCGGATGACAGCCAGTCAGCTCCATCACCCCTCGGCCGCTTCCCCAAACCGGCCTTGGCCCGCACCGCGGGCGGGCTGTTGCTCGGCCTCTGCCTCGCCTTCGCCACCGGTTGCCATCGGGTTTCGCCGGCGCAGGCCCGCCAGCTGGTCGAGCGTTACAACCAGGCGGTGGCCGAGGCCTACCGGCGCGGCGATGTGCGGCTCGTGGATCCCGTCGTCGGCCCCAACGAGGGCCGCCGCCTCACCGGCCTCATCGGCGTCCGGCTGGACCTGGGCCTCACCCTCGATTCGCATTTGCTGTCGCTGGACGTCACCGGCGTCGAGCCGGGAAAAAATGAATTGCGCGTCCGCACCCGGGAGCGCTGGAGCTACCGCGATTTGCGGATCGGCACCGGCGCCCAGGTCGGCGAGGCGTCGTCAGATGCCTACGAGATGATCTATTGCTTCACCAACCTGAACCGGGCCTGGCTTGTGGACGAGATTCAATTTGCCGCGCCCCCGCAGGTGGGCCGCCGGGAAATGCCCTGGGTGGCCGAACGTCCCGCGCCGCCCGGAACCAGCCCCGCCGGAGGAATAAAACCATGACCCCGTTTGCGCAGGAAATCTCGTTCCACTGGGCCGCCGTGGTCTTCTACATCGGCGGCGTCATCGCCTTCGCCTATGCGCTGATCTTCGCGCATCCGAAAAAAATCCCGTCCGCCCGGTGGCTGACGGCCGTCGGCCTCGTGCCGCACACGGTCGCCCTGGCGCTGCGCTACGTCCATGTCGGCCATGGCCCGTATATGATGAAGTACGAGGTGCTGTCCTCCAACGCCTGGATCGCCATCGTCATGCTGCTGCTCTTCCTCTGGCGCCGGCCGGACTGGTCGGCCCTGGCGCTCGTCGCGCTGCCGGCGGCGATTTTGATGATGGGCTTCGGCCTGTTCACCAATCCCGAGGCGCGCAGCCTGCCGCCGACCCTGCGCTCCATGTGGCTCGTCTTCCACATCCTGTTCAACAAGCTCGCCGTCGGCGCCTTCGTCCTGTCGCTCGCCTCTGCCATCGTCCTCCTCCGGAAGCTCAACGGCGCTCGCGGCCGCTGGCTGGATCGCCTGCCGGGCGTCGCGGTGCTGGAGGCCCGCACCGTGCGCTTCGTCGGGTTCGGTTTTGTGTTCTGGACCACCACCATCGGCATGGGCTCGATCTGGGCCAACCAGTCCTGGGGCCGCTACTGGGGCTGGGACCCCATCGAATCCTGGTCGTTCGTGACCTGGCTGGCCTACGCGCTGCTGCTCCATGCCCGCCTGTTCTTCAAGCTCCCGGCCCGCCCCACCGCCTGGGGCGTCATCGCCTGTTTCGGCCTGTCCGTGCTGACGGTGTTGATTTTCCCGTTCATTTTCCCGTCCCTGCACTCGGCCTATTTCCAATCATGAAATCGAACCGCCCCGAAATCCTGCTCGTCACGCCGCCATACCATTCCGGCGTGGTCGAGTCGGCCGGTTCGTGGCTGCCCCTCAGCCTGCTCTACGTGGGCGGCGCCCTGCAAAATGCCGGCTTCGGCGTGGCGCTGTATGACGCCATGACGAAGTTTCACACCCACGAACAGGTGCGCGCGACCCTGCGGCGCGAGCAGCCCTCCGTCGTCATGGTCACGGCCATCACCGCCACGGTGCTGGACGCCATCGACGTCTGCCGGCTGGCGCGGGAGGAGATCCCCGGCGTGCTGACGGTGCTCGGCGGCACCCACCCGAATTTCATGTTCGAGGAGATCCTGCGCCTCTCGCCCGAGGTGGACGTCGTCGTCTGCGGCGAAGGCGAGGAGACGGCGGTGGAATTGGTCCGCGCCTGGAAGGCCCGGGACGACCTGTCGAAGGTGCGCGGCATCGCGTTCCGGCAGAACGGCGGCGTGGTGGCCACGCCGCGCCGCGGCTTCCTCCGGAATCTGGATTTGATCGAGCCCGCCTGGAATCTCGTCCCGTGGCCGGAGTACACCTACCGCCCCATGCCGGGTTCCACGCTCGCCATCGTCTCCTCCTCGCGCGGCTGCCTGCAGCATTGCTCGTTCTGTTCGCAGCGCCTGTTCTGGAAGGAATCGTGGCGCGCGAATTCCGCCGTCAAATTCGTGGACCAGCTCCAGTTCCTGCGCGAGCAATACGGCGTGAACGTGGCGATGATCGCCGATGAGATTCCCACGCTGGACCCGCGCCGCTGGCGGCGGATTCTCGATCTGCTCATCGAGCGCGATTTCGGCACGACCCTGCTGCTGGAGACGCGCGTGGACGACATCGTGCGCGACGAGCCGGTCATGCCGCTTTACCGCCGGGCGGGCGTGGAGCACATCTATGTCGGCGTCGAATCAGTGAACCAGGCCACGCTCGACCTCTATCGGAAGGACGCCAGGGTGGGGCAGGGGAAGCGCGCCATCGAATTGATTCGCGACCACGACATGATTTCCGAAACCTCCTTCGTCATGGGCATGCCGGATGAGACCAGCGCGGAGATGCAGCGCACCATCGAGCTGTCCAAATATTACGACCCCGACATGGCGTTTTTCCTCGCCATCACCCCGTGGCCGTATGCCGACCTGTACCGGGACGTGAAGGACCATGTCGCCACGCGCGACTACCGCAAATACAACCTCGTCGAGCCGGTCATCAAGCCGGTGCACATGACCATTGACGAGGTGCGCGCCGAGCTCTTCCGCGGCTTCCGCGATTTTTATATCCACAAGATGAGCCGGTACCACACGCTGCCCGCCTGGAAGCAGGCGTTCATGAAATCGCTGATGAAGCTGCTCATGGAGCATTCCTACTTGAAGGAGCAGATGGCCGGGCTGGAGCTGCCCGCCGGCATGACCGACGCCGCCGAGGTGTTCAACCTCGAGAGCAAATGCCCGGTCACGCGCGTCAAAAACTTTATCCGTCGCAAACTGAGACTCGGCCCCGTTCCGGCCGTGGTGGAGCCATGAAAACCCTTCGTCATCTCTTTTGGATCCTGCCCGTTATGGCCGCGCTCGCGGCCCGCGCCGCCCTGCCTGTCGCCACGCCGCTGGGCGCCCTGGCGCAATCGCTGCACGGCCCGGCGCGCGTGGCCGCCGATGCCGCCGGCAACCGGTATGTCACCGATCCGGCCGCCGGCCGCGTGGCGGTGTTCGATGCCTTCGGCCAGCTGCGCGCCGTCCATGACGGCTTCGCCGGGCCGCTGGCCATTGCGGTGGGCGGCGACGGCCGGATTTATCTGGGCGAGGAGGCCGCCGGCAGCGTCACCGTTTTCGACGCGGCGTGGAACCGGCTCTACCAGCTCGGCGCGGGCGCCGGCGAATTTTCGTTGCCGGGCCAGCTCGCCGTGGACCCGCTCGCGCCGGACACCGTTTATGTGGCCGACAGCCCGGCGAACCTGGTCCGCGTTTATCACGGGGCCGTGGCCGCCGGCTCGTTTGGCGGCGCGGGCGCCGGCGACGGCCAGTTCGATTTTCCCGCCGGCGTGGCCGTCCGGACGAACGGCGAGGTCCTGGTCGTGGACCAGAACAACGACCGGGTGGAGGTGTTCACCAACGGGGTTTTTGTCCGCAAATTTTCGCTCGGGTCCGGCGGCATGTTCGGCGGCCCGTCCGGCCGCTCCCAGGCCCTGTGCGTGGACGGCGCCGGCCGCGCGTTTGTGGCCGATTCCCTGCAGGGAACCGTGAAGGTGTTCGATGCCGGCACCGGCGCGGCCCTGGGCACCGTCGGCAATTTCGGCGGCGCCCCCGGCCAGTTGAACCTCCCGCTCGGCCTCGGGCTGGACGGGTACGGCCGCCTGTGCGTCGCGTCCGCCAACAATGCGCGCGTGGAATTGTTCGGCGTGGATTCGTTCCTGAATTTTTCCGTGTCCGCGTCGGGCGGCCGCCTGGCCGCCGGCAATGATCTGGTGTTCAACGTCACGGCCGGCGGGGTCGGCCAGTCGTTTCAATGGCGGAAAAACGGCGTCGACCTGGCCGGCGCCACCAATGGCGCGCTGGTCCTTCCCGGCGCCGGGGCCGGCGACAGCGGCAATTATTCCGTCGTCATCACCGGCGCGTCCGGCTCCGTCACCAGCAGCGTCACCCCGGTGACCGTGCTGGCGCCGCCGGTTATTTTGAGCGGGCCGCAGAGCCGGACGGTGCTCGCGGGCGTCGATGTGTCGTTTTCCGTCGCGGCGGGCGGTTCCAGCCTGGGCTTCCAGTGGCAGTTCAACGGGCACAATTTGGAGGGCGCCACCGGCCCCGCCCTGGCCTTGCCGGCGGTCCAATCCGCGCAAGCCGGCCAGTATTCCGTCGTCGTGACCAATGCCGTGGGCAGCGTCGCCAGCGCCCCGGCCGGCCTGGCGGTCATCACGCCGCCGGTGGTCATGGACATCGTGGCCTCCGGCCTGTCCACCAACCGGTTGTTCGGGCTGACCGTGAACCTCGATCCGGGCTTCAGCTATTCGCTCGAGGCCAGCGCGGACTTGTTCCAATGGCAGCCCGTCACCACCTTCGGCGGCGACGGCGGCCTGTTCGACTTTGTGGATTCAGATTCCACCAATTACTGGAACCGCTTCTACCGCCTCCGCTGGTCCCCCTGACCTCCGCTTTCCGCTTTGCGATTGCCCGTGCGGCCCGCACTTTCAACCTTCAACTTTCAACTTTCAACCTGTAACTTCCCTTCCCATGTTCGACGTAAAAAGGTTTTCATTGCCGGACCCGGCGCTGGCGGAGCCGGCCTTCGCCATCCGGCGCGAGGTGTTTGTCCGGGAGCAGGGCATCGACGCCGCCCTGGAATACGACCACGAGGAAGCCGCCCGCCACTACCTGCTGTTCTTTGATGGCCGGCCCATTGCCACCGCCCGCTGGCGGGAAACGGGGTCGGGGATCAAGCTGGAGCGGTTCGCCGTGCTGGCACCGTTCCGCCGCCGGGGCGTCGGCGCCGGTCTGCTCCGGGAAGTGCTGCGGGATGTGGTTCCGCTGGGCAAAACGATTTATCTGCATTCGCAGCTGCGCGCCGTGCCCTTTTATGAGCGGAACGGTTTCAGCAAAGTCGGGGACCCGTTCGCCGAGGCCGGCATCGCCCACTTCAAGATGCAATGGCCGACCACTGACCACTGACCACTGACGACCGCCCCATCTTGGCCCCAGCCGAATGGCCACAGTTTTTAAGAAAATGCTGGAGTGTCGCCATCAGGTCAGGGGGTTGTTCCATTTCAGCCCCGGAAATCGCGAAAAGTCCGCGTCCGTGGTATGCAGAATCAAGCCGCGTTCGATGGCCAGCGCGGCCAGGTGCGCGTCGGTCGTCAGGTTGCCCGCCGAGCCGATATGGTGCAGCAGGGAAGACCAGGTTTGAAAATGGGTGGGGGCCGGATGCACCAGATGAACGTGCGGCAGCTCCAGCCATTCCGCTATCCGCCCCGTGGCCTCCTCCACCCGCATGGGCCGTTCAAAGACTTTCGGATGTGTGGCAATCCGGACAAAGCCCAAAATCACCACCCAGGCCAGGGCCACGCCTTCATTTCCTTGCAGGCATTGGTTCCACCAACGAAACGCTTTTTGATGGTGCGGAGCGCGCGGGTTATGCGCGTAAAGCAGCAGGTTAATGTCGGGCAGAATCATCCTTGGCCGCCTTTCGCAGGTAGTCCTCCACCTCAAGTTCATCCACCAACTGGTTCAAGCGATCCAGGTCCAGGCCGGCTCGGGAGGCGCCAAAATCGTGGGGGCGGACCATGATTTCCCGTTTTGTTTCAGTCAGACTTTCGGCCAGTCCTTTCCTCAATGCTTTATTGACCACCTCCTTGAAAGGTTTGTCCAATTCCCGCGCTTTGCGTTGGAGAATCCCGGCCAGATCGTCGTCAATCGTCAAAGTCGTTCTCATTAAAAGCATCATGACACATCATAAATTGATGTCAAGGCATCAAGGTGTAAAGCGGCAAACCGTTACTTATCAAAATCGACCACCTTTGATTGCTCCGCTGTTCTCGCTCCAAACTCCTATCTTCTGACCTCCGTCCTCTTTTCGCAGGTCGGCCCTTTCCGATTTTCGCTTTCCCCTTTTCCCTTTGCCGTCATAATTCGTAATTCAAAATTCGTAAATCGTAATTCTTCCTTGTCCCCTTGTCCCCATAACTGGTGACAAGACAGAAATCCCGGATGTGTTAATCTATTGGCGTTGGGAGTAGTGACCCAACCGAAAAACATAGTGTTGTTGAAGAAGCCCGGAGTAGTGTCCGGGCTTTTTTCTTTTGCCCGATCAAAGTCCGCAGGCTATTTGCGTGGGCGTTTCGGAGTTCTGAAGATCCGACCTTCGTATTTTTAGTGTGTTTGGTGGTTAATAATCTTTGTTCCCTTGTTCCTTGGTTGTTCTTTTTCGCTTTCCGATTTGCGATAGCCCGTGCGGCACGCACCCATCCGTGTTTCATCTGTCATTGACCGTGCGATTTACTAAAACCATTTTCGCTTATTTTTTCAGCGCGTGCAAGAAAAATTGCAGGGAAAACTTTTCCTAAATCCGCGCTGTAAATGTTTTCATCGCGTTGATATTCGCTGACTTGATTGCTTGTTGTCAACGCTCTCCGCTTGCTGGTCTCTCACAGGGCGGGAAGTTTAGACGCTAACTCACTTGTCAAATGGCTTTGACGAGGGTGCGGTCACGGACGCCCAAAGAATTTGCGCTGTGGCGACGGGCGATCCTGTCGGCGATTTTCTTGGACGAACGTGGCTTGACGACGAATTTTCCACCGACCACACTGGCGGTGCTAAATAAAACAACGACGAAAAAAAATAAATTATAATTTTGCGTAGCTGCGGCTACGGGCTGCCCCGAAAACCTCGAATTTTCCAAGCCCGCACAGCAACTGACCGAGCGCGCCCAAATGGGCGCGGCTTGGCGTGCTTGCTGTGTAGGCGCTTCGAGGTGCCTCGGGGCAGGGTGTGTTAAGTCCGCGCCTCTTCGTTTTTAGATTTCCCGTGACTGACAGGCTGGCGAACTGCCAACATGAATCCAAGCCAATCGCTAATTGCACCATCCGTGAAAAGCCAGCGAGATTTACGCCGCACGTTGCGGGGAGCATCACTCCTCAGCGATCATGCTTGGCTTGAGATTGGCCGCACTCTGAAAATCACCAAGCGCGAGTTGCAGATTGTCCAGAGCGTTTTTGACAATCAGCACGAGCCGGCGATTGCCAAACGATTCAAGATTTCGCCGCACACCGTTCACATGCACTTGAACCGGCTTTTCAAGAAACTCAACGTCACTAGCCGAACCGAGTTGGTGCTGCGGATCGTGGAACAGATGGTCGCGCTCACCCTTTCAGAAACCGCCGTGCTTCCCCCCATTTGTCCGCACCAACACACCGGAGATTGTCGTATGCACAACCCGCCCGCACCGCCGCAAACCCGTAAAACCGCAAGCTCAGTTGCCATTATCCACTCGGCGGCGCGTGTAGGCTGATTAGCCGTCTTTTCAAGCCCACGTAATTTGTTACAATTTCTACAAATCAGAAAAAGAATGGGCCTGCAAAAAAATATTTCGCAATGCCAGCGGGCAAAACTATCGGGTGATTTTTTATCTTTAAAAGCAGCCAACAAGGAAAAGAATGAAACAAATACCAAGTCATATCGGAATCAGCGCCATGGTCCTCGTAGTCGGTCTTTCGCCGCTGTCGGGCTTTGCCGGAGATGCCGGCGGTTTATGGGTCATGGGCGGCCCGGCTTTGCGCGGCGGCATGGATGTCAAAATCACCGGTTCATCCTACGCCCAGATGCAGGGATTGAACACCGACGCCGGGATTGGCATTGGCAATGCCGGTGCCTACGGTGACCGGATTTGCGAACGCCAGCTTGACCGGCTGATGGAACGCTACAAGGACAGCAACACCGATTTCTGCGGCGCGTATCAAGTCGCCCGTCTGATTGTGGATGCCGGTGGCGGGAGCGGCAGCCATGACAATCCAACGCCGCCGCCGCCGCCAAAAGCCTAAATTGAAATCATGTCGCAGCTTTAGTCAGGGCAAAACTAAACGCATGAAGATCAAACCAAAAATTATCAGTTTTGTCATTTCGATCGTTTGGGTTGCCATCATTGACGTTGAGCTATCTTGTGCAAGGGGTTCTGAAATTCATGGCCCGAATAGTTATGTATTTGTTGGCTTTTATGCCGGTGGAGCCGGGCCAATGCCTGTAAGCCCGGTAAATCGCTTTCTCGTGGTTTCTGCCGATGGACGCGGTCAGGCATACGAAGTGGCAAATTCGCCCGTTGGCGATCAACTCGTCAGCTTGGAAGAGAAACAGGTTGATGCCAATAAGTTGTTTGATTATCTCTCCAAACATTTATCTCAATTACCGTCTTCGCCAGTTCATCCCCCGAAAAACGACGGAATGGCAGATGAATATGTTGCTCCGAATGTTGAGGTAGCCATCAAAATGTCCCAAGACAAGGCTTACCATTGGGAAGGCCAGGAAAAGGAGCTTCCAAAAAAAATAAAGGAGCTTGTTAACTTGGTTGAAAACAATCTCCACACTGGGCAAGCGGTTTCAGTGAAAAAACCTTATGCCTTTCTGGTTGCCAATTGGCTTAATCCACTCAATGCGGCTCAATATAGGCGGGAAGGGATGTTGTATGCAGTTGGTTCAGGCACGAATTCGGCCAGTGCGTTTGTTTTGGCCTCGTTACAACACCCATTTCAATTGATTCCAGTGAATCAGGAGACAAATCCATTTGTGCGGTATTGCCGTAACTTCAATCCCGGCCTACAGACATTGGAAGCCAGCTATTTGGGAAAAGATTTTCAGATTCGGAGCGTCGCAATCACAACCAATTCAAAAATCGGAGTCATAAATGAAAGCAAATAAAATCCAACATAAATTCGGAAACATTAGCCAGCGCCTTTTCAAATTGGCGGTTTGTGCAGCCATTGTTGGTGCGGCACTGCCAACATGGGCGCGTAACGAATGGTTCACAGGCAAAACAATACAAGGCCAGACGCAACCGCTGTCATTTGTGGCTAAAAGTGTCGCCACAAACGTCACAACAGTTAGTGCCAAAGCAATGACTGCGAATGCCGTTGTAAGTGGCGGTTATGTGGATGTGGTGATTTCACTTTACAGCAACCCGCAAACTCGATCCGATAGGGCAGTTTACGAGGCTATCATCACAAACTGGGCTGACGGCATGTTTGAGGCCACTGAAGGAGCACACAAATTGCGTAATGTTCGCATTTACACAAAAGGGAAGAATCAAGATAAAGCTGATGTCGTCTGGGTGAATAGTATTTGGCCGTCAAGTCCTGTTAGCGGCATTACGGCTTCGGGCAATGGTATCAATTTTGGAGATATATTTCCTGGCGGTGAAGGGGCGGGACATGACCACAATATGTTAGCTGATTCAGTAGGAGCCGGATATACACTGGCACATGAATGGGGGCATTATGCCTACGGGTTGTATGATGAATACAAAATTGATGCTACTGATGTGCCAACGGCCCCTTCCATTATGAATTCACAGTGGAATGCTATAAATGGTGATTTTCGTTGGTTGAATTATTCAATTGCCAATCACGGAGGAGGAGATTTTCAGGATTCCGCGCATACGCACCAACATAACGCGTATGACACGGGATGCTGGCCGGTTTTGGCCCGGAGTGCAATTTCGGATCCGGTATCCACCCAATTGCATGACCTGCTTTTTGGACGGAGACGTGCTTACTATCCTGAACTAGCATCGGTCGCGCCGACAACAACGAATACACCTAACATAAATCTTCCGGCTCAAAGAGCTACAGCGCGTGCAAATCTAAACATTATATGGGAAACAGATAATCTAGCAATTGAGATTGTTATTGACCGATCAGGCAGCATGGGAACCGATAATAAAATGGAAAATGCCAAAACGGCCGCCAAATTGCTGGTTGAACAGGCTGGCACGAGCAACGCAATCGTTGGGGTGATTGATTTTGATGATACGATTGAAACTGTTTATCCCCCGACCCAAGTAACAGATGTGAATGTTCAAACAGCGATTGAAAATGCCATTGACAATATTTATGCCCGTAACAGCACGGCTGTATATAACGCCGCTGAAACCGCCTTAAACACATTGAAGAACCTGCAAACTACCAATGATACCAAAGTGGTTTTCCTCTTAACGGACGGCCTGGACAACTCATCTTCATATAGTCCGTCTCAAGTCATCCAAGATTTTGAGAATGCGCAGGTGCCGCTTTTCACTTTTGGCTATGGCTCCGATGCGGATGTGACAACCTTGCAGTCATTGGCTGATCAAACCGGCGGCAAGTTCTTCAATTCACCGACCACCTTGAATGATATTGCCGGTGCATTCAGTTCTGCCTTTGTGAGCGCCTCATCGGTTGTCGGCCTCAATTCGGGCGTGCAAAGCGCCACCACGGCATCAACGGGCATTCCATTCACGGTGGATTCAAGTTTGGCTACACTAAATCTTACGCTCACTTTCACGGGAAATCCGTCGGACGTAAGTGTTCAACTGCTTGATCCAAACAACAACCCCATTTCAACGAAAAGTATTATGCAATCAGGCGGGGATACCATCGAGTTTTTCACTGTTGCCTCGCCGACAGCCGGTGTCTGGCATCTTATGACCAGTTCCAGCAGCGGCACGGTGTCTATCAATTATCAGGTTGTTGGCGTTCCCAGTTCGTTATCTCCCGTGGCGACGCTTGATTCAATTAACGGAACCACGTTGGGCGGGAATACACCGTTGATTTTGCTTGCAAATCTTGGTCAAGGTTTAGGAATTTCCGGCGCAGGCGTGAGCGGAACTGTCAAACAGCCAGATGGAACTTTGGCTCAAGTTCAATTCAAGGATGATGGCAACGCTCCAGATGGTTTGGCTGGCGATGGAATTTATACAGCTCAATTCAACTTTACCCAAAAAGGACAATATACCTTTACTGTTCATTTCGATAATGACCAAGGCACAGCAACATTATCCTATGCTGGCCGTGCTCTTACTGCAAGAACAGACGGGACAGGACCGTCTGTGATACCATCTGGAGGAGCCGTTGGTTATAATTTTAGCCGTTCGGCATCTTTGTCTGTGAACATTACCAGTGTTGCGACCAACACGGCATCCATTCTGTCTCAAACTCTTAATGCGAGCATTGATCGTCAGTCCGGATTGTTTTATCAACAAGTGATTGTAACAAACACTGGGGCAGTAGCTGTCAGTGGAATCAGGATGTCGGTTACCAATCTGCCGGCTGGCGTAAGATGCATTTCCGCCACAGGAACAAATTCTGGAATTCCATATATAGATTACACTGGTTCCATCAATCCGGGACAAACTCTGACGCTGAATTTGGCTTATTATAGTAACAATCGTCAGGCACCGGTTGGGGTCGGAGTATCTATTCAGTCAGTCAGTCTTTCACCTGCGATTTCTTACTCCGGCACAAATGTGGCCGTGAATCGAGCTTATCTGCGTCCGGATGGGAAGATGGCAGTCGAATTCAATTGCACTGCGGGCCGTTCTTATGTTGTGGAATATAGCAGTGACATGGTGACATGGAAACAGGCTCAACCGCCAATAGTTGGCAACGGTTCGAAGATGATCTGGGTTGATAGCGGACCGCCAACAACCGAAAGCGCCCCCAATATGGGTTCAAGATTCTATCGTTTATTATTGCTGCCGTAATAATTCTAAAACCAGCCATTGAAACTAAAAATTAAAATTATGAAATACAATCAAATCGCCATTCCTTTGGCCGGGACGCTGTTGGTGGGTGCCGCTGGCATCCTGCGCGCGGATGACTCCGCCAATAACGATCTCTGGCCGGAAAAAAACCGGGTGCAGCTTGGCTATCGCATGGGTTGGAATATGTCGCTCAAGCTTAAAAACATTGCCTCGCCAACCGCCGCCAACAACCCATCGGTCAACGGCAAATCTTACACGGATGGTTTCGTGGGCACGGACGACACCGGCAATGCCGGTGGGTTGACCACTTATTGGGGTTATCAAAACGCCGGTCAGGTGGTGGATGGCAACAATTATCTGGTGATGCATAATTCCGGGAACGGCCAGCTTGGTTCCGCGCTGGGCAACGACCAGAACAGCGGCATGGAATTGTCCTGGGATCATGAGTTGCTCCGCTTCAAGCATGTTCGGTTCGGTATTGAGGCGGCGTTCAACTGGCAGGCCGTTTCCATGCAGCAAGCCTTCGCGGCTCCGTCGGGGGTGCTTGGGGCGGATGCGTTTCCCTTGGGTTACACGCCACCGTCAGCACCCTACACCGGCACGGCCACATCCGGGCCGTTCACGCCGCTCTTGGGAACCACGCCGGCGGGGCTGCCGGTAACGGTGCTGGCCAACTTTGACGCCAATCTTTACGGCTTCCGGCTGGGGCCGTATATGGATGTGCCGGTGAACAAGTGGCTGCTGTTTTCCGCTTCGGCGGGAGCCACCCTGACTCTGGTGGACAGCAGCTTTAGTTATGGGCAATCCTACAGCACTCCCGGCGGCACGGGTTTTTCCAGCGGTGCCCATGTGGAGAATTTTGACACGGTGTTCGGTGGCTATGCCGGCGTGCAGGCGACGGTCAAACTGACCAAGCAATTGAACGTCTTTACCGGTCTCCAGTATCAATTCAGCGACAGTTACACGGTCAGGGCGGGTGACAAGCAGGCAGAACTGGATTTCGGCAACGCGTTCTTCTGGACGTTGGGCTTGAGTTATTCGTTTTAAAAAATTGAAAACTGATTGTCGACCCTCATTTGTCTTGACGGAAAAGACTTCCGCAGCCGAAAATGAGCCGTTGCAACGGGGCATGGTTTAATTTTGCTTACAAAAAAAGTTTTATGGCTATGAAATTTTACCGGTTATTTCTCGCAGGAATCGTTTCGTTGTCCTCTGGCTTGCTCTTGGTCGGCTGTGCCAATACGGAATACGGCCACACCAGCCCGTATCATCCCGGCCCGGTCGTGGGGAAGGCAGTCGGCAATGCGGCGGGCGTGGTGGCTGGCAATGCCGCCGGTCTCGGCGTTGGCGTGGTGGAAGGGGCGGCAGCGGGTGTGGCCGCGCCGTTTGATCCGAGCTATCACATGGTGCGCCACTGGAAAACGGAAACCACTTCAGATGGCCGCGTTATTCAAGTGCCGGTGGATATTTTGGTGGACAAATATGGGCGGCCGGTGGATATGCCGGCACCGACGGGAAATTCTCCGCTATCGCCACCCACGGCTCCAGTGAAATAAATTTATCCGCGATTCTCTCTTCTGGAAAAATTATGAAAAAATTCATCACTGCCGCCTTGTTTACCGCGCTGGCATTGGCCGTCCGCGCGCAAAACGAAACCGCCGATGTCGAGCGGACGACGAATGTCTGGTTCACCACCAACATCACGCCGCACGCGGCCATCACGGAAACTATCAAGCCCAAGGGCTTGCGCAAAATCGCCATCATTGTCCAGAACCGCAGCTCCGCCGGTTTGAACGACAAGGTGGCCGTGCTGGAAGACCTCGTCGCCAGCCGCGTGGCGGGCAATGGTTTCTCCGTCATTTCGCGCGATGATGTCACTCGGTCGTTGAAGGATTATTCCACCGGTAAAGACCCCAACGGCGAACTGACTGCGCTGGATCGCTCACTGGAAGACAATTCTTCCGCGCTGCGGCTCGCGCAGAATCTTGGTGCTGATTACATCCTCGTGCCGTCCATCATCAGCCTCGGCACGGAAAAGAAAAACTACAACGGTAACGGCATCAGCACGCTCAACATCACGCACCGGTTGCGCGTGAGCTACAAGATTGTCGAAGGCAACCAAGGCGGCGCGGTGCGTGGCAGTGCGTTCACCTCGGAAAAAACCATTCGTCAGACAGCCGATTTGCAGACCGAGAGCAGCGACATCGTCAACGACCTGCTCGACGACGCGGCGGAGCAGCTCGCCGCCGCCATTGTGGAAAGCGGCAAGTCGCTGCCGACGGAAGTGGCGAAAGCCGCGATGGTCAATTTCAATGTGGCCTGCACGATGACCGATCCACGCCAGCAGCCGATTTTGATTTCCGCCATCGGAATCACGGCGGACAACAAAGTAGTGGTAACAAACCAACCGATTGCCGTTCAAGCTTTGGACGTGACGGTGGAGCTTGACGGCGTGGCACTCGGATCCGCGCCAGGCACGCTTCAAGGACGGCCGGGTTTGCATAAAATCCGCCTTTCGCGTGAAGGTTTTGATACTTGGGAACGAACAATCAACATTTATGACGGACAGAAATTGCGCGTAGCCCTGCAAATGAGCGAAGCCGGTTATGCGCGCTGGGCTGACACGACGGCGTTCCTCGCCACGCTCGACAACAACCGCAAATTAACGGATGCCGAAGTGAAACGAATCGAAGGCATCGCCGAATTTTTCAAGAACAGCCATTACCGCGTGGACACCAAAGAAAATGTCCATGTCACCTACAAAAGCCTGTTTTGATTCTTAACCAACCGACCATAAACCATCGCCATGAAAATCATTTCCCTTCGCAAAACCGGGTTCATTCTGTTGAGCGCCGCGCTGCTGCCGCTGCTGGCGGCGGCGCAGGAAAAGGCCACCATCGCCGTATCGTCCATCAAGCCCACGCCGTCGCTGGCCGCGTCGGTGAAGCCGGACAAGAAGCCGTCGCTCGACCGCATCGTCGAGTCGCTGGACAGCCAGTTGATTGACCGCATCAACGCGACGCGGAAGTTCGACGTGGTCGGGCGCAGCGACTTGAACGATGTCATCAAGGAACAGGACTTGGGCGCATCCGGCAATGTGGATGCCAAGACGGCCGCCAAAGCCGGCAAACTTACTGGCGCAAAATATCTGCTGGTGGCGACGGTGGATGATTTTCAAGATTACGTCGAGAAGGCCACTTTTGAAGGCACCGGACGCTCGGCAACCAAACGCGTATTCCGTTTTTCCATCATCGGAAAAATCTATGATGCCACGACCGGCAAGTTGCTGGAATCGGCGAATTTTCAGACCGGCAACGATGCGTTCAAGCAGATTCAAGAGGAACGCAATTACTCGGTGAAGGACGGCGAGTTGAGCGATGAAATGATGGTGGCAGTTTCGCGGACGCTGGCGGAGAAAATCGCCAACCGCGTGGCCGACGTAATCTTTCCAGCAAAGATTATTGCCAAGCGCGACAACGTTGTCACCATCAACCGAGGCGAAGGTGCTGGCGTGGCGGTGGGCGACACGTTCAATGTTTTTGCGCTGGGCAATGAAATGATTGACCCGGACACCAAGGAATCACTTGGCCGCGAAGAAGTGAAGGTTGGCAAGGTTAGGATTTCAGAAGTGACGCCGAAATTTTCCAAGGCAGAAACCTCGGAAGACACCGGCATCACCACCGGTGCCATTCTGCGAAAGGTTCAATAAATTTGTTAACCATCAAACCTGAGGGAATCAAATGAAGCTATTCAGTTCGGCGAAATTGAAAAAAAATATCCAGTTTCTTTTGTTTGCGGGGGTTGCTGGTTTTCTGGCAACGGGCTGTCAAACCTATCAGCAGCAAAACAAAGCTATTTTGTATTGGCGGCAAGGTAATTTAACCAACGCAGTGGTAGAGGCGACCAAGCAGGCCGACCAAAACGCCAAGAACAAAGACGCCATTATCTGGCGATTGGAGCAAGCCGCAGTGTTTCGCGCCGCCGGCCAATACACGAACAGCAATGATGCGTTTGACAAGGCGCAATTGAAAATTGACGAATATTCCCAGAAAGCCAAAGTCCGCGTTGGCCAAGAAGCAGGTGCCCTGCTTTCCAATCAAGCCAATTTGGATTATGAAGGCCGTTCATACGACGGCATCATGCTAAATACTTACAAGGCGTTGAATTATTTCGCACTGGGGGAACCGGACAAGGCTCGTCCGGAAATCATCCGTGCTTACCAGCGCCAGCAGGACGCGGTGGAGGCAAATAAAAAACGCATCGAAGATGCCCAGAATGCTGCGGAAAAGAGTAAAGATAAAGCGGCGATTGAAAAGGCGCAGAACAATGCCAAACTACAGTCCCAATTGTCAGGAGCGACTACCAATCTCGACAGCGTTAAAGTTTATGCAGATTATGTCAATCCATTCACTGTTTACCTTGACGGCTTGTATTTTCTTGCAAATGCCGCCGATGCCTCCGATTTGGAACGTGCTCACAAATCATTTGAGCGTGTCATTTCATTTGCTCCCGACAATGACTTTGTTAAGCAAGACCTTGCCATCGCCGATGATTTGATTCAAGGCAAGCCGCTGCCGGCTTTGACTTATGTAATTTTTGAAACTGGTTGTGCGCCCGAGCGAGGGCAGATTCGGGTTGATATTCCGATCATCATTTCCAAGGTTTCGTATGTCGGCGCGGCGTTTCCGACGCTAAAATTGCAGGACAACTACACGCGGAGTTTAACCGTGACAGACAACGCCACCAACGCCACTACGGCATTGGTCGCCAGCGTGGACGGAGTTGTGGCGACGGATTTCAAAAACGAACTGCCTGTGGTCATAACCAAAACAATTGCCTCGACTGTCATCAAGGCGGTAGCTTCTTATGCCGCCAACGATGCGGCTAAACAGGCCGGCGGCGATCTCGCCGGGTTGTTTTCACAAATTGCCACCGCCGCCTATCAAATTGCCGTCAATATCGCCGACGAACGCACATGGACGACGTTGCCGAAAGAATTTCAAGTGGCTCGCATCCAGACACCGGAGGATCGAAAAATTGATTTGACCACGCCCAACGGCATGAAAACATCTGTGACCATCAGCGACGGCGCGGTTAATGTGGTTTATGTCAAATCCATCAATGCCGGCACGCCGCTGTTGGTGTCACAATTCAAATTGAAATGAAAATATTAAAACTTTTTTCTTTGGTGCTGGCCGGTGGCGCTTTGGCGCTGACCGGATGCTCAACCGTCAACACCGTTGAAAATGCGCAGAAGGAAGGCCAGCGCAACATGATTTCAGACCAGCGCGTTATCACCGATGCCGGACTAAACCGCAAGGTCGCCATCGTCGGCGTCAATAGCGCCATGACGCCCGGCGGACTGCTCAAAGTCCAGGTGGAACTGGAGAACCATACCCACTCGCTTCAGCGATTTCTCTACCATTTCGAGTGGTTTGACGCCAATGGAATGCAGGTGAACAACATTATTTCGGCATCCGTTCCTGAACAGATTGAAGGCAAAGAAAGCAAATTTATTTACAGCATTGCGCCCAATCCGAGTTGCCGTGACTTCCGCGTTAAATTTATCGAAGCTGACTGATTTTTTTACCATTCAAAAACAAATATGAAAAACAAAATACTCATTCCGCTCATCGTCGCTGCCATACCGGCACTTTTCACCGGCTGCGCCACCGATGCGCATTATGTCCAGACCGGCGACAAGGAACAGATCGTCAGTCTGGGACAAATCAACATTCAAGACTACGCCAACGCTGCCAACGCTGCCGTCAAGGAGATGCTTGACTCCGGCGCAATTGACAAAGTTGCCAATCCACCCGCCTTGCTGGAACTCAGTCGTATAGTGAACAATACCAGCCAGCAGGTGGACACCGATTTGTTGACCAAGAAGATCAGTATCGCCCTCTTGCAAAGCGGCAAGGCGCAGACCAAGACCGTGGATAGCAAAGCCACCGGCTACAAGCAGGAAGGCGAGTTCATGAATGATCAGAAGACCACCCGGATGCCGGACTTCACGCTCTCTGGAAAAATCATTGAAACCGTTGACCGCGCGGGTAACACGCGGCGCACCACCTACAGCTTCCAGCTTTCGCTCAACGATACCAAGGCCGGCGTCCAAGTGTGGGAAGGGGAGAAAGAAATCGGCAAGCAAGGCACCCGCTCTTCTGTCGGCTTTTGATTTTGTTGATTGCAGTGTAAAACCCTCCGGCTTGCCGGAGGGTTTTTGTGTTTTAGACTTTCGGCAAACTTGAAGTCTTCCTGCCCGCTGTTGGTCAAAGTTTGCGAATTGCTTTTGTAAAATTCCTAGACCTGCCCATTGGAAAACCGTAATCAAAGGCATGGCAAGTGACCTCCCAAGAGAAACCGGCGAACCGCTGGCCTTTCTCCGCATTGAACAGAAGCGCGGTAAACTTTATTTGTTACCTTACAGTTCGCTGATTTCCGCAGAACTCACCCCTGAAGGCGGCGACGACAAATCCGACAAGCTTGAGCTGAAGTTTGCGTCGCATAACGTGATCGTGACCGGCTTCCACCTGAAAGAACTGCTGGACGGATTGCAAAAAACCATCCGTCACGTTATCCGCGAAACCAGTTCCGCCAAGTCGGGCTTTCCCGACCAGCAACAAGGTTCCGGCAACATCCCGCCGCCGCCCAGCGTCAAATCCATCTCCGTTAAAGAAGTAGGGGGCTAAAGCTTGAGGGATTGCTTGCGCTCGCGCTTGATCACGCGCCCGGCAAACTCCCCGGCCTGCCGGATGAAACCTGCGGCCAGCCCGCGGGGATCATATAAGCCCGATTCCAGCAATTTGCGGAGCAGCGTCAACCGGCTGGGCGCAAAGGCCAGTTGCAATTTTGCTTCCCGCGAAAATTCCAGGGCGGACTGGCGTTCTTCCGAACGCAGATTCATGTCCGCGACAAACTCCGCCTTGTCCGGCGTGTAAAAAGTCACCGACTCGCGCCCGCGCGACGCGCTGACATACAAACCTTGTTTGCTCATCACGCCCGCGACAAACGCTTTGTCGCACGTCACGCCCTGCGCGCCGTGGCTTGTCATGGCGTAGCCATGCGTTAGTTGCCGCGTGGCAATTTCCCGGCCATCGGTCAGTTTTAATTTGCCGTCCGCCGTCACGCCGTCCAGCGTGACCACCGAACCGTTGGCGAGCTTGCGCCCGCGCCCGTCCACGCACGGCGTTTGCAGTCGCAGCTTGTCGCCGGGGCAAAGCTCGATTTCCTTTTCCTTGAACACGGAAAAACTCCCGGCCTGATTGCCGGTGACGGCCACCACGCGGCCATCGGCGCGGCGCACTTCCAATTTCCCCTGATGCAACCGCACCGCGCGGACTTCTTCGCCTTTGGCGAACCCGGCCGCTGGCCGGTGGAACACCAGCACTTCGCCCCCGCGAAACTTTTTCAAATCCTTCCGCTCCGCCACCGTCCAATCCAGATTTTTCAACGCCGTGAACTTCACCCCTTCGGGTTGCAGTTCGCCACCCTGCTTGAGCCGGTCGCGGACAATGGTCGTCAAGTCGTCAATCTCCGCCCATGTCGGCGCAACCATGATGCAATCCTTGCGCGAGGATTTTTTGCCGTGCCGGGTTACAATCGTCTTGGTTTCCGCGCTGGCGGACAGGTAATCATCCACCATGCGCGCAAGGCGCGCATCCCGGTCGGTGACTTCCACCACCGCGCCGAGGGCGTCGAGTTGCTTCAATCCTTTGGCCGTCCGGCCATCGGCCAGCGATTGCACCGCCGCCCGATATTTGGCCGGAACCTGGCGGCGGATGGTTTTCAAGTCCACCACACGCACCGGCGTTTCGCGCTCGACAATCCGCGCGGCGTCGCCCGCCTCGACGCTCAAATGCTGGCGCGAATCGCCGCTGAAAATCAGCCGCGCATTTTGCCGCCGCGCTAGCGTGGTCAAGTCATGCAGTTGCCGGAGCGACAGCAGACTGTATTCATCCACCACCACGACCTTGTTGCGGCAGTCGGCTTGCAGCCGAGACGATTGCAACAGGGCTTGGACGGTTTGCGTTTTCGCCAGAGCTTGACCGGCGCGGGACGCGCCGCCGTCCTTCTGCAAAACTTCGACGGCTTTCGTCGTCGGGGCGAAAACCAAGACATCATCTTTGCTGCCCTCGATGATGCTCGAAAGCACGGTGGTTTTGCCCACGCCCGCCGCCCCGCGCAACACCACGGCTTGATCGCGGCAGCTTAATACGTTCGCCCCGGCTTGCGCCTGCTCCAGGGACAGCCGGTCATTTTTGACCGGCACGCCCAACGCCGGGAACTTGCCGCGCGTGGACGTGACGAACTCCGCCACGTCCAGTTCCCGCTGCAAACTTGCCGCCGTCGTCACCTTGCCGCCGGCCTTCAAAAACCCGGCGTCGTTTTTCAATTCCGACTTGAGTGCGTCCACGTCCAGCCGCCCGTAGCCGAACCGCAACGCCGAGGCGAGCAAGTCATGTTCGGCAACGACCGTCCGCCGTTCAAAACAATGCTCCGCCGCCAGTGAAAGAACCCGTTTTGGCGGCTCCATTTGCACTGGCCTTGCGCCCACGGCGGCAGCCCGGACTTTCCCCAATTCGGCCAGTTCAGCCGGTGCCAGCCGCCCGCGTTGCAACGCCCGGACTTCCGCCGTGCTGATGGTCTTCAATTTGGTTGTGCGCGTCTCGCGGACGACCACCGCCCGCTCGTCATTCGTCAGTTTCCGCCCCAGCTTCTTTTCTTCCGCCGCCACCCCCGCATCCCGCGCCGCCGACCGCTGCGAATACCGCTCCAAAAGTTCATCCGAAACCCCGGCGATTTCCCAGCCGTTTTTACGGCTTTCAATCGTATAACCCATCCGCCCGACCTCCTTCGCCAGTTCATTTCGATATAGTTCGGTCAGATACTTGGTTTGCTCGTAAATTTCCCGCGCTTCCAGCGCCATCCACCGTTGCCGCTCCGCGTTCCAAGTGGCGGGCATGACGACGTAATGGTTATGGAGCTGCGGGTCGAGCGCCCGGCTGGTGTCATGCCCGAACTCGGCGGCAATCAGGTTGCCGGTGAACTGGCGGGACTTCGCCCGCCCCAAGCTGACCTGCACCTGTGCCGCCCGCTCCGTTTCCGCCAGCGCGTAACGCGCTGCGTGCTGGTGCGCCGCCACCAGCCGTTCATCCCCGGCCAGTTGAGCCATTATAGAAACCGACTTCGGCGCGGATATGGTCACGTCGTAAAAACACCGGCGGTTCGAGACTTCCCGCCCGCCGCCGCGCCGGACGGTGTTCGTCCGCATCGTCAGCCGTTCCCCCGTCACCGGGTTGATGTTCTGGCGCAGTTGGTCGAAGACTTCCGGCTCCACCGCCGACCCTGCTTTCAGCCCCAATCTTTCCGCCCCTTGCCCCAGCCATTTCCCTTGCACCCGCCGTTGTTCATCGTAATAATCGGAGTGGCAGAGGTGACGGCTCAAATAGGTTGCCCCATCGGTCATGCAGCGGACGGTGATCATGGCGCAAACCCCCGATTTAGCCCGCTCCCAGCCCAAGCCGAACCCCACCCATTTTTTATCCAAGACACCATCGTCTTACGCTTTGCGTAAGAGGTTTGTCCGACATTTATCCGATAAATGTCCGACAAACGCTTGATAAGGATTTCCCGCCCGTTTAGGATGCGGCCATGCTCACGGACGACCCCCAATCCGCCGCAGCCCTTTGCCGCATCATTGACGAGGAAAAGGCTGCGCTGACTTCTAAGTTTACCTTGCTGGAAAAATATCGGGAAATTATCCAAGCCGAACTGGAGGCGGGCGCGTCGCAGCGGTTTATATTGAAATGTTTGCGGCGGCTCAAAGTGGAGATTTCGGCAGACACGCTTTCTCGGTATTTGCGGCAGGTCGGTCTCGTCAAATCCCGCCGTCGGAAACGGAGGCAATCGGCCAAGCCGACCGTATAACGGTTGCCCTTTCACGGACGCTTGATGTGGCGGAAATCTGGCGCGGGACGTTGCTTCGCACAGGCGGCAGTGGTGCAGGTCAAATAATTCAGCCGACTCCAGACAGGCCGCTCCTGATGGAATCGAACGATTAGTCCCGGTGACCCACCGATCAGTCCTAGAATCTTCCCAAACTCCTTCCCCCCATGATTTAGTATACCTTTGACGATGAGGCGGTTTTTTTCCCCGCCTGTTTTAAGATAAAATGCTTTTTCCGGCGGGAAGGCGTCCCTTGTTTTTTTACCCCACGTTTTATGCAGTTTGCCTTTTGAGTCCCGCGTTTCCGATATGACCTCCTTGCTCGTTATGGTTCCCATGCTTTTGGTCATCAGTTTATTGGTTTCAGGATCGCGGTTTTGATAAAAGAGCAGGGTATTGCAATTCCCAATCATGCCTTCGGCTAATTCTTTTCCAACCGCATCATGAAGCAATGGCAGGTTTTGGGCGCCTGCAACGAAAGCGCAGCGCCGAGAGCGCGCCGTTTCCAAGAATGATATGTCTGCTTTGCACAAGGTTTTTTGGCACTCGTCCCAAATAACTGCCACCGGCCGCTCGCTCTTGCTGGAATCATCGCGTCTGTCCACAGTTTTTTGCGCCGCCCACCGCGCCAGCCCGTTGGCCAGCCGCCCCACTTGATCGTATTCATCTATCGGCAAATTTATTAGCAGGATGGCTCCTTCCAGCAAAATGTTCATCTGGTAATGGCTGTCGCTGAAAAACAGCGAATATAGCGGCTCACGGGACAGCAAATCCGCCCAGCCGGCCGAGAAATTAAACGTCACGGACGTTCTTGTTTCCGGTGCCAATTGGGGAAAACTTTCTTGAAAGTAATCTAGCGCCAGCTTAACGCCGCGCGATTCCGGTTTGTTTTCAAGCGCCTTTTCCATGTAGTGCCAGCAAAGTGACTTTCGCTGCCAGACTTTGTCTTCCACTTCATTTTTGCTTTGTGGTGCGCTCTTTATCACTTCCCGCAATTCATCGAATTTCACAGTGTCGGTTGCGGCGTAAACCAAATTTAGCGCGTTGCGCAGGAGTTCTTGCGCCGCCGCATCCCAGATCGATTCTTGGCCACGGCGTTCGTTTGTTCCGCCAGCCATTGCCGATACAAATTTGAACAATTGAACCACGTTCCCCGAAACATCCACGCAGTCTCCTTTCGACGCTCCATAATCCATTTCTTGCTTGATCAGGTTACAGCCCAGTCTGCTTGTTACATTTAACTCCACCAGTGATTTTTTCCGGCCAGCCATTTTAACCCATTCCTTGTATGTCTTGGCATCGTCTTTCTTTGTGGTTTGAAACAGGCAACCGTAACCCGCCCGCAACATCGCTTGGCTGGCAAATTGAAAAATTGAACTTGTCTTACCGCTCCCTGAGCGGCCAAAGGCAAATGTATGTTCAAACGAATCCCCGGTTGTCCAATTATTCCAGCCGTTCCAAAGCAGTATTGGTTCGTCTGTTTCCCATGTGTTTGAGTTTTCAAATTCTGGCTTGTCGGCTTCGGGATCTTCATACAGGATGCCAAGATAGTCGGCTTGTTTGTCCAGTTCGATTTCGATGCGATCACGCATTTCATGATCTGTTATGTGCTTGAGTCCCACCACTTCAAATTCGCCGTTTTTAAGATCGACCATCGCCAAGGCCGCGTTATGGCAAATATAAATCCGCCATTGTTTTGGAATTATCTTAACCAGTAGGTTTTTTCCAGCCGCCTTCATTTTTATGTCCGATATAATCGCTTCTAGGCAGTTGAGCGGTATGAAAATCTGGTTTTTTGAAGGCAGCACTACGATTGTTTTTTTTGTGATGCCAACCAATGCGGCATAGGCGACATTTGCTTCCAATTTGTTTTTCTCATCCTTTTTGAGAATTTCATTTATTTCCAGCAGTGATGATTTTTTCATTTGTGTGCTTCCAGTTAATTTGCTTTTGGTTATGACATGGTGCTTCGGCCATTTCTGAATCCTAGAATCATCCCGCAGCCGGATTAGAAATCGTTGTGCTTTGAGTCCGAAAACAGCAATTAGTATTCCAGATTTCGGTCAACTCGCTCATGAATTGGATTGTTTTCTTCGTGCTTTTCCAGTCTTACTTCTTCACTGTCGCATTTCGGGCTTTGTTTATGCGCCTTTTCTATTTTCCACTTTTCTTCTGTTTTCTTTTATTTCCCGGTGTTCACGCGCCGCTGGCTATTCACATTTTTAGTTGATTGTCCATTTTTCGTGACAATCTTTGGACACGGCAAAAAGTCGCGACCAATGCGCCGTTGAAGTTCTCCGCTGCGCTGCGCCCCTCATCGCCGCATCCGTCGCGGCAGGGTGTGAATGCCGCCTTGCGGCAAATTGTAAATTGATACGCGCCGGTCATGCTTCATGCCGCCCGCCCGTCGCGCCCGCCGCTGGCGGAAATGGAGTTGCCGCCTTTGGCTTTGATCGGTGGAAACTAACAACTGCCTTCGCGCGTTGGCTCCTCATTTCACTCTTTTCCCCAAGATGCCAACAGATGGCGAGCGACCAGATTAACCCGATTGGGTCTTGCAACGATTTTTTATCGTGCCTTTTTGAATCCGCCAGTGTCACCACGTCAACCCCAAGTGAAATAATCTCGACCACATCCCTGTATGTTTGATGCGGCGGAGCAGTTCGGTAATCTGGGAGTCCTTCCAGTATTAGCACCGCGCCCGACTGAATTTTCTGGTCTCTTATCTCTTGCAAAAAAATTCTCAGTCCTTTCGCGCTGACATTTATCCCCAATCTCTGGGTTTCATATACGTAGGGTTTGAGATCAAGGTTTTGATTGGCGCACCATTTTTTGGCAGATTCAATTAATTGTTTGGACGTTCTGGTTTGCGCCACGGTTTTAGATACGAAATTGAGATAACTGTAGGCGATTTTCGGTTTCATGGTTTGCCGCCCATAATATGCAAAATTATTTCTTTGACCAGTGCCGTTGTTTTTTTTGCTGTCGGCTTGATCGTTCACGCCTTCCAATCTTTCTAATTGATTCCGGGTGGTGACATCGCTTTTGCAATCGCTCTCGTTTTTATCTTTGTTTCCGCTCGTTCCAGCGAGTGCCGAGTCGCGTCCAAACTTCACTGGCTTCAATCCGCGCCGGCTGGTTCTCGACTGCGCTTATGTGCTCGCCCGTCGCGCCTGAATTTCTCCCGCCCCCCCCCCCCCCGCGCCAGACTTCCGGCCAGCGGACAGACCCGTAAGCCGCAAGACTGGCTTGCCCCAGGAACCCGCGCGACCGGCTCCGCCACCGCTTCGCTCGCCCCATCCATCGCTCCTTTCCGCCCGTAAAGTTTCGACGCTCCGCCGCATTGATCGGCGCGACCAATGCGCCGTTGAAGTTCTCCGCTGCGCTGCGCCCCTCATCGCCGCATCCGTCGCGGCAGGGTGTGAATGCCGCCTTGCGGCAAATTGTAAATTGATACGCGCCGGTCATGCTTCATGCGTTCGCAATGAATCCCGCCCGTCCCGCCCGCCGCTGGCGGAATATGTTTTGATGACACGAGATGGCGCGCGGCTTCGCCCGCCCCTGTCCCCGCAATAGGGCGCGATGCTCCGCATATCGCCCAAGTCATAGCAATATAGGCCGCGAGGTTTCACCCCGGCCAAAGCATCGGCATTAACCGTGAGAGCGGCCATTTTCCGACCGCTCCACTTCGTTTCGTCGGCTCGAAAACTGTCCGCCCTCACTGGTAAAAACATATTTGACGGAGACTGCGGCGAAATTCCCACAGCCGGGAAAGCCACGGAGTCCCGGCCATGTAAATTTTCCGCAGACTCCGAAAGTTTATGACTACGACCCTGCCGGGGGCAGAGAAGTTAGTTTTCCAATTGTTCATCATTTACCTCCCGCCGTCAGCCAGCCATCGCCGCGCACCCGTCCGACACCGCTCCGACAATGGGGGCGGGAGCGAAAATCGCGCCAGCGTCGCCCCGCCACCCTCCCGCCACTGTCACGCTTCCCGCTTCCGCCAGTTTTTGAATGCGCTCTCGCGCGCGTCGCGCTGTCTCCCGATCAGGTGAGGCGCGCGGCGACGGCAGGGTGACGGTCATCGGTTTGAAAAAAAATGAAAATTAAAAAAATGATTTTGGGAATTGAGGCGGCGGCTCTTGCGAGTGTCCGGCCTTCGGCGGTGTTGAAAAACGGCAGTCCAGCGAAGGAGGTTTTATGATTTTTCTCGAACAGCAGAAATTCCTTTTGGGGAAAATCGTGGCGACGCCAGCCGCGTTGCAGTCGCTTTCGGTCGAGGACATTTGCCGCGCGATTGATCGCCATGTGTGCGGCGAGTGGGGCATGGTCAGCGAGGACGACCGAGCCGAGAACGAATTTGCGTTGCGGCATGGTTTGCGCGTGATGTCGGTCTTTGAATCGAAGGGTGAAGTTCGGTTTTGGGTGTTGACCGAGGCCGACCGCAGCGTGACGACCGTGCTTTTGCCGGGAGATTATTGATGCAAACGCCGCGTATTCTCCATGTGGACGCCAATAATTTTTTCGCCTCGTGCGAGGAAATTTTGTCGCCCGCACTGCGCGGTCGCGCGCTGATCGTTGCCGGTGGTCGTCGGCAGAACGGTTTTGTTTTGTCGGCGAACCGCCGGGCGAAGCAGTCTGGCGTGAAGTCCGGCATGGCGTGTTTTATGGCGCGGCGATTGTGTGCCGAGTTGGTCGTTTGCCCCGCGCGCGTGGACGCATACAAAATTATTTCGGCGCGGATGTTTGCCGTGATGAATCGTTTTTCGCCGTTGGTCGTGCCGGTTTCGATTGATGAAGGATTTTTGGATTTGTCCGCCGAGGCTGACGGCGCGGCACGTTGGCGCGAGTTGAGCGCGACGATTTTGCGCGAGGTTGGCTTGGCGCTGTCGGGCGGGTTGGCAAATTCGCGCTGGCTGGCGAAGCTGGCGACGGACGCGGCGAAGCCGGGATTTTTAGAGGTCGGCGCCGGCACGGAAAAAGATTTTTTGTCGGCGCGTGATCTCCGCGAGTTGAGCGGCATCGGCGAGAGCCGCGCGCAAGCGCTGGCCGCTTTGGGCGCGCGGACGTTCGGCGACGTGGCCGCGCTGCCCTCGATGCTTTTGAAGGATCGGTTTGGCATTTGGGGGCAAAAGTTGTGGTTGTTTGCGAATGGCGATTGGCCGGAAAAACTGGTGGCCGAGGCGCGGACGCGCACGATGATTTCGCGGCAGAAAACTTTCCCGTTCGACGTGATTGATTATGGTCGCGTCTTGCAATTTGGTTTGGCCGAGTTGAAAAAGTTGATGGAGGTTTTGCGCCGCGAGCAACTTTTGCCGCGCGAGCTTGGCATCGTCGTGCGGTTCGCCGATTTCAGCGAAGCCCGCGCCGAGCATCGTTTCCGCGCGGCGCAGGAGCGCGACGAAATCGTTTGCGCGATGTTCGCCGCGAAGTTCCGCGAGTGCGTCAGCGGCCAGACAAAATCGGTGCGCCAGCTCCGCGTCGCGCTTTGGAATTTGTCGCCGCGCCCGGCGCAGGGTTTACTTTTTCCGTGAGGCTTGCGGCGCGTTTCACTTTTTTCGATCAAGTCCGCCGCCGTTTGGCTGCGCCAGCTTTGGTTTTTTCCACCGCTCGACTTCCTCCATCCATTCTTGAAATGACGCGTTCACCTCGGCTTTGCTTTTGTTTTTCAAGCTCGTAAAACTGCCGAGTTCGGCTGGTTTGCCTTCGCCTTCCTCCCATATCCGGGTGCCATCCCACCAAATCCAAATCCGGCGGCTGCTCCCCACCAGCTTCACGCTGTAACACATCACCCCGGCTCGTCCGCGCCAGAGCACCTCTTTTACACTGAATCCATTGAGCTTGATTTCCTTCAACGTGTCCGGCAGTTCCTGCAATCCGTGCGAGTATATTTCAATCCGGTCAATGACCCGGTGGAACAACGCCCGCAGCGACATCCGCGCCTCTCGCCCTTCGGCCACGAGCAATTCCATGACCCTCCGCCCTTCCGCTTCAAAACTATCCCTTATGTATTGTGCGCGGCGATCCTGCTCCATCACCGCCGCCAACTCTTTCGCCAACCGCCGCGACTTGGTTTCCCGCATGGTTATTTGATCCCACACCATCGCCGACTGCTTGCCGCCTTCCATTGCCTTGATCAGATTCGCCAGCGCCGTGTCGTTTTCTTTTTTCTCATTTTCCAGCAGCGCAATCCGCGCCGACTCCGCCGCCGGCGTTTCCGGCATCGCTTCCGCAAAGTCTATGTCCGCCATGAAGCCCAAAAAATGCTTCTCAAAATCGTTGTAGTGGATGCTGCTGCCCGACAGCGGACGCGGACCCGGCTTCTCGCCTCGGGCGATGGCTTTCTGCCGTTCCAGATACAGCGGATCGACCGTGGCATAATCGCTCGACAGATAGACGTAGTTCTTTTCCTTGTTCGTCAGGAAAAACTTCATCGGGAAATCGGGGTGGTATCCGTCGAACAGCAATCCCGTAAATAGGTTATTGGCGTCCGATTGAGGACCCGCATTGAACGTTTTGATTGCCTTCGGCTGAATCGCCACCCAAGTCGCCTCATCAATCACGGCGGGGTAATAGTTTTTGATTACTTCGCCCGGCTGCTCTTTCCGTTGTTCCAGTTGCAGTTCCCCCAGCAGCGCGCGCGATTTCACCAGTTCCAAAATGTAATTGTCCCGCCAGCATTTCGCCCATGACCAGGTCGGCACTTTTTCGGCGTCCAGCATCCGGGCAATCTCACGTTTGCCTTTGCCCTCTTGCACCAGTTTGATAATCCGCTTTACGAGTTTGACCCGCTCCGGGATCGGTTCAAATCCGGTTTTGTCCGCTTTCAGTTTGAGCCAGGACGGACAATTTTTCGTCAAAACCTCTTTGCCCGCGATGGCCAGTTTGCGTTTTTGCGCCCAATTCTGCCGCGTAAAATCACTCTTGCGCGTTGATTCCTCATGGGCGCGCTGCATCACGGCGAACGAGCAAATTATCGTGGCAAAATCGTCAATCGTTTTTTGGGTGTGGATTTTCCCGTCTTCCAGCGTAATGACATCCAGCCCCAACTCGATGATTTCGGCGAGCTTGTTGTAGGCGACGCGCGGGGGCAAACGCGAAAAACGATCCAAATTCTCCAAAATAAGCACCGTGTTTTTGGTTTCGATTTTGCCCGCCTTGAGCGCCACGATCAGGTCGCCCAGCCGCCCGCGTTCAATGTTTTTCCCCGTCCACCCGGACACGCCTAAATCTTCGTAGCGCGTCTCGTTGAGGATCAGGTTGTGCTTCTTGCAGTATTCCTGCGTCCGCTCCAACTGGCGGCGGTGGGAATCCCCCCCGGCTGGAGTCCCTTGCTTAACCGATGAGAACCGGATATAGCTTATGGCGTGAGTTTTCGATTTCACTATTGCTTCGGCGTTCATAATAATGTGATTTACTTGTTTTGTAAATCACCCGCCCAATAGTGCCCATTTGTGGCTAAAAATGTTCCGCTTTCCGATTTTCGCTTTTCGCTTTGCTGACCTCTGATCTCTGTGTGGTTGTCCGTAGTCAGTGGTCCGTGGTCCACTTCTGGCTTCCTGTCACGGATGATAGAGCCGGAAAAACTTGTTTCCTCCCATGGAGGAAAGGCTGACGCTGCGCTGGCTGCCGTTCGTGGCCAGGCTGCGCGTGGAGTTGGTCCAGTTGATCAGGTCGGCGCTTTCCTGCAGCACCCAGCCGGCCGCGGCGGCGCTCCAGTTGAACGACAGGTTGGTGCGCGTGGCATTGCCCAAGGCCATGGGCACCGGGATCGGCGCATAATTCGCCACCAGCGTCCGGTTGCCGGCCAGGGTGAAGCTGTAATTCGTCGCGGCGCAGACCGGCGCGCCGCCTTCCGTCCAGTTCACGAAACGGTAGCCGGCATTGGTATGGGCCGCCGCGCTCACGCTGGCCAGGGCCGGATAGGTTCCCGCTCCCGCCACCATGCCGCCCGCCGCCGGCGACGCGCTGAGGCTGACGGCAAAGGTCGGGTTGAAAATCGCGGCCAGCGTCAGGTTGGTGCTCACGGTGAAGGCATACGTCGCGTTGGTGCTGACGGTCGCGCCGTTCGCGCTCCAGCCGGCAAAGGCGTAGCCGCCCGCCGGCGCCGCCGTCACGGTGGTCGTCAGGCCGTTGGCGTAGGCGCCGTCGCCGCTCGTCGCGCCGCCGCCCGCCGGCTGGGCCAGCGTGGTGATGGTGCTGCTGTTCGTGCCCGCCGGCGCCAGCAGCGTGAAGGCCAGGTCGCTGGCGGCGAGCGACGCGCCCCCCGCCGTCACCTGGTAGAAGAATTTGCCGTCGCCGCCCGAGCCGTAGCCCATGCCCCAGTCGTTCGGGTAACCGGTCTGCTGCGCTTCGATCTGCACCCAATAGGTGGTGCCGGCCGCCGCGTGGAAGGAGGTGGGCAGGGTGAAGCGATAGCTGAAATATCCCCCCGCCGGCGTCTCAAAGGCGTTCCCGCCCACGGTGTAGGTCTTCAGGGGATTGGGCGTATAGTAGCTGCCGATGTCCGGCTGCGTCCCGCCGGTTAGGTTGGAATAAATTTTGATGGTGAAATCGATCACCGGATTGCTCAACGCATAGCCGTAGCGATAGCCGCCGATCCATTGGATTTGCGAGAGGTTCTGGGCGGTGCCCAGCGTGAAATTGTCGAAGGCGTAGCCGTCGCCATCCATGCCGTCCGGATACAGGTAGGAGGAGGGGATCGCTCCCGAGCCGGCCGCCTGCGGCTGCGCATACACCACCGCCAGATTCGCTACGGAGTTGGTGAAGTTGGCCGTCAGCGCCCGGTTCGTCGTGACGGTGAAGGTGTAGCTTTTGCTCGTGCTGACCTGCGCGCCGTTTTCCGTCCAGTTCACAAACCGGTAGTTTGTGTTGGTCGACGCCGTGACCGTCGCGCTCCCGCCGTTGACGTAGTTGCCCGCGCCCGCGGTGCCGCCGCCGGCGGTCGGAAAGGCGGCGGTCGAAATGGCGGAGCCGGCCGCGAAATTCGCCACCAGCGTCCGGTTGGAGGTGACGGCAAAATTGTAATTCGCCGAGGCGCTCACCGCCGCGCTGTTTTGCGTCCAGTTCACGAACGCAAAGTTCGTTGCCGGATTGGCCGCCAGCGCCGCCGTCACCCCCGTGGGAAACAGCCCCGCGCCGGCGATCGTGCCGCTGCCGCTCGGGCTGGCGCCGGCCGCCACGGAATAAATCGCCGTGTCCGCCGTCAGCAGCGTGAACGCGGCGTCGCCGGAGCCCATGCTGAAATAGAGGTCGCCGATATATGCAAACCGCCGGAAGTAGGAGCCGTTCCCGCCGGTGCCGCCCGCCAGGCACCAGTCCGGTATGCCCGACTGCGCGGCCTCGATCTGGATCCAATAGACCGTGCCCGCCACGGCTTGAAACGGCGCCGGCAGCACGTAGTCGTAATCATACATCGGATAGCCGCCCACCGTTCCCGCCGCCGTCTGGCCGGGATTGCCGGTCGCGGTATAGGTCGCCAGCGGCGGCGCGCTCGCGATGTTCGGCTGCGAATTGCCGCCGATCGAGGCGTAGAACGTGATGGTGAAACCCGTGATGGAATTGGTGCTGCTGCCGTAGCCGAAGCCGCCGCGCCACTTCACTTCGGTGACGGGCGCGGAGGTGGCCAGGGTGAAACTGTCCCAGGCATACTGGTCGTAATCGCTGCCGTTCGGCGTCCACCAGGCGGAGGGCAGCATGCCGGAACCGGCCGGCGGCTGGGTGTAAACCACGGCGGCGTTGGCGGCGAAGGTCAGGAGCGCCAGGATGGCGGCGGATAATGTTAGCTTCATGATTTTAGGGTTCATGGCCGGTGTTTGATTCACGGTGGACACCCTAGCATCGCTCCATGAACTGTTGGTTAACGAACCATGAATCTTTGTTCATCAACCGCCAGCCGGCCGTCCGTTGTCGGGCAGCGGCCTCCGCCGGTCCGCATGCCGGATTGTGCTGATATCATGCGGGCGGAAGCCGCTTCCGGCCCCGGCGGCCGGCCCCGTTCCCCGGCGGCCTCCTGGCCCGCTCGAAAGTTCCGCCCGCCATTTGCGGGTTTGACATGCCCGGCCCATCGGCGCAGTTTCACCGCGTTCAACCTATGAAAATCTTGCTCGTGGAAGACGACCGGAAGATCGGCCAGTTCGTGAAAAAGGGGCTGGAGGAGGTCTCCTATGTCACCGTCTGGGCGCGCAGCTGCGCGGAGGCCGAGGACGCCATGGCGGACGGCGGGTTTGACATCGCCATTCTCGACCTCGGACTGCCCGATGGCAACGGCCTGCAGCTCCTGACCGGCTGGCGAAAAAAAAATCTCGCCACCCCGGTGCTCATCCTCAGCGCGCGGCACGAGGTGGATGACAAGATTGCCGGCCTGAACCTCGGCGCGGATGATTACCTCACCAAGCCGTTCAGCTTCGGCGAGCTTCTGGCCCGGCTGCGCTCGCTCGTCCGCCGCCACTCCGGCCAGAAAAAAACCCTGCTCGAGCACCGCGGCGTCCGCCTGGATCTGCTGAAGCACGAGGCGGAGCTCGACGGCGCCGTCGTGCCGCTCACCCAGCGTGAATTCGCGCTGCTGGAATTTTTCCTCCAGCACCCCGGCCGCGTCCTCACCCGCACCCAGATCGCCGAGCAGATCTGGGACTGCCACTTCGACATGGAGACCAACCTCGTGGATGTCTATGTGGCCAAGCTGCGCGGCAAGCTGCGCCGCGCCAACGAGACCGAGCCGCTGTTCCAGAGCGTCCGCGGCGTCGGCTACAAGCTGGCATGATCCCGCTGCGCCCATCCCATGTCGTGTTCTACGCCGTCGTGGTCACCCTGACGGTCACCCTGGCCGTGGGCCTGGGCTTCTGGTTCATCCGCCAGCAGATGCTCACCGGCAATGATTTTTTGCTCGATGCCGAAAGCAAGGAGGTCCTCGCCCGCATCGCCCAGGTCGCCCCGCCCATCGATGCCGTCAAGCTGGAGGCGGCCCTGCGGGAGCACACCGCGACCGACGAGGGGCTGTTTTACTTTCAGGTGCATGAGCCGGCCGGCGCGGTGATCTATCATTCCCCCAACCTCGGCGAGCAGGCCCTGACCGACCTCACCGGCGGCTTGGACAAGCGGACGCTGGCGGTTCCGCCGCTCGGCCTCCTCCGCGTGGCGGAATACCACACGCCGGCCGTCCATGTGCAGATCGCCATGTCCCTGCGTAATTTTCAGAGCCTCAATGACGACTTCGTTCGCGTCTTCGTCATCGGCGTGCCGCTCATCGCCGTGCTGACCATCGGCTTCGGCCTGACCCTGCGGAACTCCACGTTGCGCCCGGTGCGGCGGATGCAGGCCACCGCCGCGCGCATCAGCGCCAGCAACCTGTCCGAGCGCATCGTCGTCCCGCCCGGCCGCGGCGACATGGCCGCGCTCGCCCGCCTCCTGAACGAGATGATCGACCGGCTCGAAAAATCCTTCACCCACGCCAAGCGCTTCACCGCCGACGTTTCGCACGAGCTGATGACGCCGCTGTCCATCATCCGCCTGCACACCGAGCGCCTGCTGAACGACCCGGACCTGCCGGCGAAATTCCAGCATTCGGTCGAGGAGCAGTTGCAGGAGACCCTGCATCTGGCCGGCACCCTCGAGCGGCTGCTGATGCTGGCCAAGGCGGATTCGAGCGCCCTGTCCCTCCAGCGGGAGCCCCTGGCCACGGGCGGGTTCATGGATTCCTTCGCCGAGGACGCCCAGCTGCTGGCCGAGAGCCGGGGCTTGAAGGTGGTCCTCGCGCAAAACGATTCCGGCACCGCCAACTTCGATCAGGGCTGGCTGCGCCAGGTGATGTTCAACCTGCTCTCGAATGCGCTGCGGTTCAGTCCGCCCGGCGGCGTGGTCACCTTGACCTCCCGCTGCGCCGGGGGCGCCTGGGCCGTGGAAGTCCGCGATGAGGGCCAGGGCGTTGCGCCCGATCGCCTCTCGGACATCTTCGAGCGGTTCGTGCAGATCACGCCGCGCTCGGAGCCCGGCTCCGGCGCCGGCCTGGGCCTGGCCATCTGCAAAAGCATCGTGGAGCTCCACCAGGGCCATATCTCCGCCGCGAACCGCACCGATCGCAGCGGCCTCGTGGTCCGTTTTTCCCTCCCCGCCGAAAAATAATCCGCTCCCCGTTTTCCCAATCCACCAATCCATCAATCCACCAATCCACCAATCCACCAATCCACCAATCCACCAATCCACCAATCCACCAATCCACCAATCCACCAATCCACCAATCCACCAATCCACCAATCCACCAATC
>CAIXBQ010000147.1 GCA_903917705.1 uncultured Verrucomicrobia subdivision 3 bacterium
AAATTTCAAAATTTTGCTTTCCCGGTCCGGTTTGGTCCGGTTTGGTCCGGTTTGGTCCGGTCTCCGGTCCGCGCGGACCGGTTTTTGGACCGGTTTTGGACCGGTTTGGTCCGGTCGGCGACCCCCATCCTGCCGGTCCAGATCCTTGTTTTTCTACATTCTGCCTTCTTCCTTCTGCCTTTCCCCATTCGGGCGCGCGCCAATAACTCGGTGAAAAAGCCGCCAAAATGCGACAAAACACGCCAAAAAGTGACACGACTTATCGAAATCGCTTTATAAGCATCATAAAATGTTTATTATAAACATGTTATGTCGCATGATGGGTCGTGCCTCGGTTTCGTGTCCTTTGGTTGATCCGTGGTTCCCGCTTCGGGATTCAATTTTACTTTGGTTTTCCGAGGCGAACTCGCTGTTTTTCCCGTTCCGGATCGAATTTGTCAATTTGCACAGGGATGACAAACGGGTTGGATAGTGTTTTCACGCGTGCAAACCCGACGTCTTGGGCGCGGATGAGGGAGGTTGAAAAGTCGCGGAAATCGTAATATTTGGCCAGCTCGTTGATTTCGTTTTCGTTGTTGAGATGGGAGACCAGGATGTTCTCTGTGTTGGATAGGATGTTCGGATGGATGGACGATACCTCCTGCGTCGCATACACGGTGGCGATGCGTGCCTTGGCCCCTTCCTTGGCGATGGTGGGCCAGATTTCGGTGAGCGGTTCGTGGCGTCCGATGATGTTGTGCGCCTCCTCCACATAGATCACCGTGTGGGATGGATGCTGCCCGGCGTTGAACGCGGCCATCGAGTTCCGGAGGATGTGCCGGGCAATGCGCTTGCCGAGCCGTTCGCGTTGGACGGGATCGCCGACCGAGAGGTCGAGGATGACGATTTTTCCGGCGACCAGGTGGTTGTAAATTTCGTCGCAGACATCCGTGCTGCGGTTGGGTGCGTGATAATCTTTGAATGGCTGTAGCAGCCGGAAGCCGGGGATGTAGCCTCCCTGGTCGTTTTTCTGGAGCAGCAGGTTGATGAGCACGTTCGTGTCCGGCTCGATCCACGAGGCGCCCTTGGTGGTGATCAGTTCGTCCTGGATCTGTCGCACCAGGTAAAACCATTCGTATGCCTGCGTCGCAGTGAGGCCGTGCGCCGGGTCCACGGACGGGTTGACCTTGTTGCGGATGCCCGGGTTGACTTCGAACGTGATTCTGAAGCCTTCCGGCAGCTCATAGCCGGCTCGGGCCAGCATGGCCTGATACGCGGCCAGCTTGAGCTGGTATTGGGCCGACTGCCGGTTGAATTCATGGTCGCTGTTGCACTCCTCCTTCCGGGGCTCGATGAAATCCATGCTCAAAAACGCCTCCAGGTCGGCGGAGCGTGGGAGCTTGCTCGCCTCCAGCAGGCCGCGCAATGTGTTGTGCCCCTCGGAAATCTGCCGGAAAAAATTGTTGAGAATCAGCTCGAAGCCCGGGGTCGGCATCATGCGGTACCGGATGGTGTCATCTGGATAGACCTCCGCGATCGACCCTTTGTCCTGCAGATTGGCGTTGGCATATTCGCCGTTCAGGTCGTAGATGATCTGCCCGATTTTCAGCCCGCGTTCCATGCCGGTGCGCATCACCACGGAGACGAGCTGTTTCACCGTGTTGGACTTGCCGGTGCGCGTCATGCCGAATACCGCCGTGCGCCGGGCCAGGAAATCCACGGCGTTCAGGTGAAAGGTCGCCGGCTCCGCCGCGTCGCCGCGATGCCGCCGGTCGGTCGAGGCATAGCGCACCGTGCCGATCGAAAAGCGCGGCAGGTCGCCCTTCAGGCCGAGCCGGCGCGCCTCTTCCTCGGCGGCGGCGGCGCGTTCCGGGCTGATGTAGTTCACGATCATCTCCAGCGCCGCGCCGGTCGGACGGAACACTTCCAGTTGCGCCGTGCTGGCGTAGGATTCCAGGTCGCTGCCCAGCCGCAGCTTGCCCTCCCGCAGATAAAAGGCGCCAAGCACCCGGCAGCGCAGCCCGCCATACCGGAACTCGTCCGGCGTGGCCGTGCCGGCTTGGTTTTCGGCCGGCTTCGGGCTGCGTTGTTTGCAGTTTTCAATTTTGGCCAGCGCCACCTTGTCATCTATCGGTAGCGGTGTCGCGCCGATGACGCGCAGGAGCACGATTTCACCCGCTGCCTGTACCGGCCCGGCCGGGGCAGCCAGGAGAAAGCAATTCTGTGGCACCCCTCGGGCCCGCTCCTTCCAGGCATCGTTTGTGAGCACGAGCGCCTGTTCATAATCCAGCTGATAAACCCAGCCCACAAACTGGTTTTCCTGTATCAGTCGGGCGAGCGCGTCGGCCGGTGTTTCGTTTTTGGTGTGCATGAAAATGTTGGTGCTGGCAACAAGGGGATTCCCAACCGGCTGCCGAGTCAAGGCGTTTTTCGCGCCGGAACTTTCTTTTGGTGCCATTCCCTCCATTCTGTGATAAAATTTTTCTGCATGATTCTTTCACCCGACGAACTTCGCAGTCTGGTAGACCTGACCCATCAGTCCCCGCACACGCTGCTCGGTATGCATCCGCTTGGCGACCAGTCGGGCCTCGTCGTCCGCGCCCTGCTGCCTGGCGCTAAAAAGGTCGAAGTCCAGCCGGTCCACGAAAAAAGCAAGCCCCGGTTCGAGTTGAAACGGATTCCGGGCACGGACATCTTTGAAGGCGTCACGCGGGATGCCGTTGCCGTTTATGCCTACGATCTCGTCTTTGCCGGTCACCATGGCGAGCCTCGCCGCACCCGCGATGCGTATTCATTTTTGCCGACGCTTGGTGAGGCCGACCTGTATCTCTTTGGCAAGGGTGATGAGCGGAAGATTTTCGACAAGCTCGGGGCGCATCTTCGCATGATTGATGGCGTTCCCGGCACCAGCTTCGCCGTCTGGGCGCCAAACGCGCAGCGCATCAGCGTGGTTGGCGATTTCAACGGGTGGGACGGAAGGTTTCATGCCATGCGCCTGCTCGGCGTTTCTGGCGTCTGGGAGATTTTTATCCCCGGTGTGCGGCAGGGTGCGCATTACAAATTCGAGATTCGCGATGCTCATGGCCGCGTCAAGCTGAACACCGACCCGTTCGGTTTCTTTTTTGAAGTTGCGCCCAAGCAGGCTGCCATTGTCTGGGGCACGCGCACCTTCAGGTGGAACGACGCCGCGTGGCTGAAGCAGCGCCGCGATCGCGATGCGCTCCGTTCCCCTCTGAGCGTCTACGAAGTGCACGTTGGTTCCTGGCAGAAAAAGACGGCGACCGAATCGTGGAGCTACCGCGAACTGGCCGGGCCGCTCGTCGAATATGTCCGGCGTTTGGGATTCACGCATGTCGAGTTTCTCCCCGTGGCCGAGCATGCCTACTATCCGTCGTGGGGTTATCAGGTCACCGGTTTTTTCGCGCCGACCAGCCGGTTCGGCACCCCGGATGATTTTCAGTTTCTCGTCAACGCCCTGCACGAGGCTGGCATCGGCGTCATCGTGGACTGGGTGCCGGCCCATTTCCCGCGCGATGCCTGGGCGCTGGCGAAGTTTGACGGTACCGCGTTGTTCGAGCACGAGGATCCGCGCAAAGGCGCGCACCAGGACTGGGGCACGCTGATTTTTAATTTCGGGCGCTATGAGGTGGTCAATTTTCTCGTCGCCAACGCGCTTTACTGGTGTGAGCGCTTTCACATTGATGGTCTGCGCGTGGACGCCGTCGCCTCGATGCTGTATTTGGACTATTCGCGCAAGGAAGGCGAATGGATCCCCAACCAGCATGGCGGGCGCGAAAATCTGGAGGCCATCGAGTTCCTGAAAAAATTTAATCACATCACGCATACCGAATTTCCCGGCGTGATGACCATCGCCGAGGAATCCACCGCGTGGCCGCACGTGACGCGGCCGCCTTACATCGGTGGGCTCGGATTTTCTTTCAAATGGAACATGGGCTGGATGCACGACACCCTCGGCTATTTCAAGCGCGAGCCGGTGCATCGCAAATACCACCAGAACGACCTGACGTTTGCGATGCTGTATCATCACAACGAAAACTTTGTATTGCCGCTGTCGCACGACGAGGTCGTTCACGGCAAGGGCTCCCTCCTAACGCGAATGCCGGGTGACGACTGGCAGAAATTCGCCAATCTGCGGACGTTGCTGGCCTATCAGTGGCTTTTCCCTGGAAGAAAGCTGTTGTTCATGGGCGGCGAGATTGGCCAGCGCGCCGAGTGGAACGAAAATGCCCAGCTCGACTGGTGGCTGCTCGACGCCGGCCCGTTTCATCGTGGCCTGCAAAGGTTTGTGGCGGACTTGAACCACCTTTATGCCGCCTCACCCGGGTTGTGGCAGGCAGATTATGACCCCGCGGGCTTCAACTGGATTGATTGCGATGACCGCGAGAATAGTGTGCTTTCGTTCCTGCGCCAGACGGCGGATGGGAAGGGTCAGACGGTGGTCATCCTGAACCTCACGCCGGTGCCGCGTCCGGATTATCGCATCGGCCTGCCGCGCGGCGGTAAGTGGCGCGAGGTGCTGAACAGCGACGCGGAGGTTTATGGCGGCAGCAATCAGGGCAATTACGGCGGCGTCACCGCGCAAAATGTCCCCGTTCACAGCCAGCAAAATTCGGCGGTATTTAACCTGCCGCCGTTGGGCGTCATTGTTTTTCAGGCGGAATGAAAATTATTTCTTGGAACGTCAACGGCCTCCGCGCCGTGCTGAAGAAAAACTTTCTGGAATATCTCGACGCCGAGCAGCCGGATGTGCTGTGCCTGCAGGAGACCAAATGCACGCCGGATCAGGTGGAGCAGCTCTGGCCTGCCGGTTATACAACCTATTGGAACAGCGCGGAAAAAAAGGGCTACTCTGGCACCGCGATTTTTACCCGGGCGCGGCCGGCCAAGGTGGTCCCGCATCTTGGCATCCATGAGCATGACCGCGAGGGCCGGGTGCTGACTGCCGAATACGCGGACTTTTTTCTCGTGAATGTCTATACGCCCAATTCCAAGCGGAAATTGGAGCGGCTGCCGTACCGTCAGGTTTGGGACCGGGATTTCTTGGGCTATTTAAAGAAATTGGAGAAGAAAAAACCTGTCATCTTCTGCGGCGACCTGAATGTGGCGCATACGGAGATCGACCTCGCTAATCCGAAGGCCAACGTCCGCAACCACGGGTTCACCATTGAGGAGCGCAACGGGTTCACCGCGTTTGTGGGCGCTGGGTTTGTGGATACCTTTCGCGAATTTGAACCGGGGGGAGGGCATTACACCTGGTGGAGCCCGATGTCCGGTGCGCGTTCCCGGAACGTCGGTTGGCGGATTGACTATTTTCTCATCTCCCAATCGCTGCGCCCGCGTCTGAAGCATGCCTTCATCCGTCCTGACGTTCTGGGGAGCGACCATTGCCCGGTGGGTATTGAAATTTGACCGCAAAGGGGCCGGTTTTGTCCGCGGCAGACCAGCTGGCCTGACTTGCTGATAATGAGGGGTAAACCACTGGGTTCTGCTAGACACCTCATGCCTCTATTGGGTGTCAACCGGATGCGACGAGAGCCTGTGCCCGCTGGGGCGGGGTGGACTGCCGTTTCACCCGTGGCTCAGTCAAAAAGACACATCAAAAGATTCCCATCTGGGAATGGCTGTGCTTTTGTCGGTCTAGTTCTGCGGACTGATGCCGCCCTACTTTCCGACCTGACGGCGACAAAGCCATTGCTCGCCCAGTTCGCTCAAGGTCTTCGCCTTCAGAATCCGTTCAGCCATCGGAAACACGATGCGCTCCTCCTTGTCAAAATGCTGGCGTGACGCGGTGATGGCGTTGAGCAGGATTTTCTTCGCTTCCTTGAGCGTCCGGGCCTTTTGCACGGCGTTTAACGCCGCCTCGATTTGTTCGTGCTCGTCATGAAATGTCTCCTGTTGCCCCATCTGGTCGAAGTAGGGTTCCAGCGGTTCAATGAACAGGTCGTCCTCGGTCTTTGAGTGTGGTGCATGGACCTTTTCCACGGCCGCCGCGAGCACTTTCACCTCGGCCATGGTCTTGAGCTTGGGCACGGCGGTCTCAATGTGGTCGAAGAGGTTGTGGAACACCGCGTGTTCCGCCCGCAAAACGTCGGTGATTTTCATGTCTCGGTCAGCTTGCGAAAGCCTCCATGCCAACGCAAGAGCAAACCGGATTGCGGTCGCCATAGACGTTGTCCACCCGGGCGACGTGCGGCCAGAATTTAAATTCCAGCAGGCTCTTGGCCGGGAACGCTGCCTGTTCGCGGGAGTAGGGTCGGTTCCAATTGTCGCTGGCGATCTGGTCGGCCGTGTGCGGCGCGTTCTTCAGCAGGTTGTTTTTCGCGTCGGCGGCGCCGGTTTCCACGGCGGTCATTTCCTCGTATATGCCAATCATCGCATCGCAGAATCGGTCAAGTTCGTATTTCGATTCGCTTTCCGTCGGTTCCACCATGAGCGTGCCGGCCACGGGCCAAGAGAGCGTTGGCGCGTGAAAGCCGTAATCCATCAGGCGTTTTGCCACATCCTCGGCGGTGACGCTGTGGAATGCGCGCAAATCCAGAATACATTCGTGAGCGACCAGCCCGTTGCTGCGGTAAAGGGTCGGAAAATGATTTTCCAGCCGTTTGGAAATGTAGTTCGCGTTGAGGATGGCGTATTTCGTCGCCTCGGTCAGTCCCGCCGCGCCGGTCATGGCGATGTACATCCAGGAAATCGGCAGAATGCTCGCGCTGCCCCAGGGCGCGGCGCTGACCGGGCCGATGTGTTGTTTGGAATGATCCACTTCTTCGAGCCGTGACGTGAAAGCCGGATGGCCCGGCAGAAAATGAACCAGGTGTTTCGCCACGCCGATCGGCCCGACGCCCGGACCGCCGCCGCCATGCGGTATGCAAAACGTCTTGTGCAGATTCAAATGGCAGACATCCGCGCCAATGAAGCCGGGACTCGTTAGGCCGACTTGGGCGTTCATGTTCGCGCCGTCCATATAGACCTGCCCGCCATTCTTATGGATGAGGTCGCAGATATCGCGGATGGTTTCCTCGAATACTCCGTGAGTGGACGGGTAGGTGATCATCAGGCACGAAAGGTCTGCTTTATGCGCCTCGGCTTTGGCGCGCAGGTCCGCCATGTCAATATTGCCGTTCGTATCGCACGCCACGGCAACAACTTTCATTCCCGCCATGACCGCGCTGGCCGGATTGGTGCCGTGCGCGGATGTGGGAATCAAACAGACATTGCGATGCTTGTCGCCGCGCGCTTCGTGATACGCGCGAATGACCAGGAGGCCGGTGTATTCGCCCTGCGAACCGGCGTTGGGCTGGAGCGAAATTCCCGCGAAGCCGGTGATTTCGCCCAGCCAGTCTTCCAGGTTCTGGAAAAGAATCTGGTAGCCCCGTGCCTGCGCCAGCGGCGCAAAGGGATGGATCTGTGCAAATTCCGGCCAGGAAACGGGGAACATTTCCGCGGCCGCGTTCAGTTTCATGGTGCAGGAGCCGAGCGGAATCATCGAGGCTGTCAGGGAAAGGTCGCGCGATTCGAGTCGCTTGATGTAGCGGAGCATCTCGGTTTCGTTGTGGTAGCGGTTGAAGACTTGATGCGAGAGGAATTGCGAATTACGCGTCGCGGATGGCGAATTGGCCGGGGTCAGTTCGCTGACCTTCAACCCCGTAGCCTTGTCGCCGTTGAAAACTTGCCAGATATCGACAATGTCGTTGGTGCTGGTGGTTTCGGCGAGTGAGATGCCGATCGCGTTGGTGCCAATCGCGCGGAAGTTCATCCGGTGTGCCTCGGCGAGTTTTATGATTTCCGCTGCTGATGCCTTCGTCGGTTCAACCCGCAGTGTATCAAAACAATTTTGGGCGGAGACCTTGTGGCCGAGCTTCGCTAGGCCGGCGGCGAGAATGTGCGTCAGCGCATGGACGCGCTGGGCGATTGCCTTCAAGCCCTTCGGGCCATGATAAACGGCGTAGAGCGATGCCATGTTTGCCAGCAATGCCTGCGCGGTGCAGATGTTGCTGGTCGCTTTTTCGCGGCGGATGTGCTGCTCGCGCGTGCCGAGCGCGAGGCGCAAGGCGGGCTTGTCGCGTGCGTCTTTGGACACGCCAATGATGCGGCCGGGCATCTGCCGTTTGAATTCATCGCGTGTGGCGAAAAATGCCGCGTGCGGTCCGCCGTAGCCGAGCGGCACCCCGAAGCGCTGCGCGCTGCCAATGGCGATGTCCGCGCCGAACTCGCCCGGCGGTTTGATCAGCGTCAGTGCCAGTAAATCCGTGGCGACCGTCAGTATTGCGCCGGCGGCATGTGTTTTTTCCGCGAAGCCGGTGTAATCATGGATTGCGCCGAACGTATCCGGATATTGCACCAGCGCGCCAAAGACATTATCGGTAAACAAAAAGGTTTCATGGCTGCCCACCACGACTTCAATTTTGAGCGCCACGGCTCGGCTGCGGACAACTTCGATGGTTTGCGGATGACAGGTTTCGGACACGAAGAAGATGTTCCGGCTGTCTTTGAGCCGGTGCGACATTGTCATGGCTTCGGCGGCGGCGGTGGCTTCGTCGAGCATCGAGGCGTTGGCGATATGAAGCGCGGTGAGGTCGGTGACCATCGTTTGGAAATTCAGCAGCGCTTCGAGCCGCCCCTGTGAAATCTCGGCCTGATACGGCGTGTATTGCGTATACCAGCCGGGATTTTCAAGGACGTTCCGCTGGATGACCGGCGGCGTGATGCAATCGTAATAACCCTGGCCGATGAATGAGCGAAAGACTTTGTTTTCGGAGGCAATCTTTTTGAGTTCGGCCAGCGCGTCGTGTTCGGTGCGCGCGTCCGGAAGGGTTAATTTCTTGCTGAGCCGGATTTTTTTGGGGACGGCAGAGTCGATCAGTTCGTCCAAATTCTTGAAGCCGAGGAGTGTGAGCATCGCGCTGGTTTCGGCCGCATTGGGGCCGATGTGCCGGTGAACAAATTGATCTGGATGTGAGAGTGGATTTTGAGTCAAAAGCATCCGTTGAAATTAAAGTTCGCGCGAACCAAAGCAAGTGCAGATTTGTGGGGTTTTTGTGGGGGTGGTGGTGGAACCCTTGGATACAACAGGTTTGGTTGGCAAGCCTAAACCGCCACAACTAATGGTGTTTTTGTCCAAAAAAACCGTAGTTTCGCATTGTGAAAACCGGTGATTTTTTATAACTTATAGGTGTTCGTTGTCGCACCATATTTTACCCGGAATTGCACCATTATTATGTCGAGTATTTCTGATTTGCCCGAAGAACAAATCGCGTCGCCAGACAGGATTGCCGATGGCAATTACGACGCCTCCAAACTGTCCCAGCTCAAGGGGCTGGAGGCGGTCCGCAAGAAGCCTGGCATGTATATCGGCGGCACGGACGAGCGCGCGCTGCATCATTGCGTGAGCGAGGTGTTGGATAATTCCGTGGACGAGCATCTCGCCGGCCATTGCGATCGCATCGAGGTGACAATCCATGTGGACGGCTCGATTTCCATCCGCGACAACGGGCGCGGCATTCCGGTGGACATCAACAAGGATTCAGGCCTCCCTGGTGTGGAATTGGTGCTGACGACGCTGCATTCCGGCGGTAAATACGGCCAGGGCGGTTATAAATTTTCCGGCGGCACGCATGGCGTCGGGGCTAAATGTGTGAACGCCGTGAGTGAATGGTTTGAGGTGGAGGTTTCGCGCAATGACCAGGTGTATCACATGGAGTTCGTGCGCGGCAAAACGACGAAGAAGCTGGAGGTCATCGGTAAATCCAAGAGCACCGGTACGCATATCACCTTTAAGCCGGATGCGGAAATCTTCCGCGAGACGGTGGAGTTCAAGACGGAAATCATCGCTCAGCGTTTGCGCGAGCTGGCGTTTTTGAATTCGGGTCTCGAAATCATTTTCGCCGACGAGCGCAAGTCCGCCGCCGAGCCGGAACGGTTTTATTACAAGAACGGCGTCGAGGAGTTCGTCAAGCAGCTCAACAAGAGCAAGGAGCCGCTGCATCCCAAGCCGATTTCTTTCCGCAAGGAAATGAAGGAGAAGCTGGACGACAAGGACATCGAGGTTCACGTCGAGGTCGTGCTGCAATACAACGACAGCTACAACGACCAGGTGCTCTGCTATACCAACACGATCCACAACCCCGACGGCGGCACGCATTTATCCGGCTTCCGGAGCGCGGTCACCCGCGCCATCAATCAATACGCCAGGGCGAATGAATTGCTGAAGGAGAAGGATCCGCAGATCACCGGCGACGACGTGCGCGAAGGATTGACAGCGGTGATTTCGGTGAAGCACAGCGATCCAAAGTTTGAATCACAGACGAAAGTGAAGCTGCTCTCCCCGGAAGTGGAGCGCATCGTCGGCTCGATCAGCTACGAAGGCTTGATGAGCTATTTTGATGCGAATCCGCCAATCGCGAAACGCATTATTGATAAAGGTCTCACGGCCGCCCGCGCCCGCGAGGCCGCCCGCAAGGCGCGTGAAGCCGTCCGCAAATCCGCGCTGACCGGCGGCGGGTTGCCGGGCAAGCTGGCGGATTGCTCGGACCGCGATCCGGAGAACACCGAGCTTTATATCGTCGAAGGTGACTCTGCCGGTGGCTCGGCCAAGCAGGGTCGCGACCGGAAATTTCAGGCGATTCTGCCGATCCGCGGCAAGCTCATCAACGTGGAGAAGGCGCGGCTCGACAAGGTGCTTCAGAATAATGAAATCCGCACGATGATCACCGCCATTGGCACGGGCATTGGCGACGGCGAAGGCGAAGGCGCGTTCAATCTGGAAAAGCTGCGCTACCACAAGATCATCATCATGACGGACGCCGACGTGGATGGTTCGCACATCCGCACGCTGCTGCTGACGTTTTTCTACCGCCAGATGCCGCAGTTGGTGAAGCAGGGTTTTGTCTATATCGCGCAGCCGCCGCTTTACTCCATCACGCGCAAGAAGAAGACCGATTACATTGACGACGACGTGCAGTTGAACCGGATTCTTTTGCAGAACGGCGTCGAGGAAGTGAAGTTGAAAAATCTCGCCGACGGCCGCGAGTTCACGCCGAAGCAGCTTGAGGAAATTCTCGCGCTGCTCGAATCACTGGACAAGCACGCGACCTACATCAAGCGGCTTGGCGGCGACTTTGCCGACTACGTCGAGAAGCGCGCGAAGGATGGTACGCTCCCGCAATTTATGGTGAAGGTGCGCGATGGCAACAACGATACGGTGCATTATTTCATCATGAACGAGGAGTTGGAGGAATTCAAGTTGGCCAATGGTGACCTGTTTAACGGTGACACCGAGGTGCGCAAGAAGGATGGGCCGACCCGCCGTGCCAAGATCTCCAGCCTGCATCTTGAAAGCAAGGCCAGCGCGGATCTGCTCGGCAAACTATCCAAAAAAGGTCTCGCGGTGGATCACTACGCCGCGCAAGACAAGCCGCTTTTTGAACTCACCGAGGGTGAAGGCGATCGCGCGACGGTGATGCCGCTGTTCTCGATCCCGGAAATTCTTGCCGGTGTGAAGAATGTCGGCAAGAAGGGCATCCAGATGTATCGTTTCAAGGGTCTTGGCGAAATGGATGCCAAGGAACTTTTCGAGACGACGATGAATCCGGTCAACCGCAAGCTGCTCCGCATTGAGCTCACCGACGCGATTGAGGCCGAGGAGATGTTCGTGCGGCTCATGGGCGACGAGGTTGAACCGCGGCGCCAGTTCATCGAAGACAATGCGCTGAACGTCCGCAACCTCGACGTTTAATCCCACCGCAACCCATTTTCCCGAATCCATATCATGCCAGACGAAATTGAATCCAATCTGCCAACGCCGGAACAAAAACCGAGCGGCGGCGCTTACACGCAGGGCGAAAAGATTTCCAAGATCAACGTTGCAGACGAGATCAAGAACTCGTTTCTCGACTACTCGATGTCGGTCATCATTTCGCGCGCGTTGCCCGATGTGCGCGACGGGTTGAAGCCATCTCAGCGCCGTATCTTGTACGCGATGGAGAACCTGTCGCTGTTCCCGGGGCGTAAGCACATCAAGTGTGCGAAAATTTGCGGCGATACCTCCGGCAACTACCATCCGCACGGCGAAGCGGTGATTTACCCGACGCTCGTTCATATGGCGCAGCCGTGGGCGATGCGCGAGAAACTGGTTGATGGTAAAGGAAATTTTGGTTCGGTCGAAAACGATCCGCCGGCGGCGATGCGTTACACTGAGGCGCGTTTGACCCATCTCGGTGCGGCTCTGATGCAGGATATGGAGAAGGACACGGTGGATTTCGTTCCGAATTACGACGAACGTCTCACCGAACCGAAGGTTTTTCCTGCTGCGTTTCCAAATCTGCTCGTCAACGGTGGCACGGGCATCGCCGTTGGCATGGCCACAAACATGGCCCCGCACAATCTGGGCGAAGTCGTGGACGGCATTTGCGCGCAGATTGACAAGCCGGACATCACGATTCCGGAGCTGATGAAATTCATCAAAGGGCCGGATTTCCCGACCGGCGGTTTCCTTTGCGGCGTCGAGGGCATCAAAAATTATTTTGCGACCGGCAAAGGCAGCCTCAAGTTGCGCGGGCGCATCGGGGTGGAGGAAATGAAGGGTAACCGCGAGCAACTCGTTATTACCGAGATTCCGTTCAACGTCAATCGCGCCGCGCTCGAAGAGCAGATCGCGAACCTCGTCAACGAAAAGATCATCACGGAAATTTCTGCGATGCGCAACGAGTCGGACGAGCATTGCCGCCTGGTTATCGAGCTGAAGCGCGACGGGGCGCCGAAGGTCGTCATCGCCAAACTGTTTCAGCACACGCAGTTGGAGGTTTCGTTCAGTGTTAATTCGTTGGCAATTGATCATGGCCGCCCGAAGACGCTCAATCTCAAGGAAATCATCCAGTGCTACATTGAGCATCGCCGCGAAGTGATTTTGCGCCGGACGCGTTTTGAATTGAAGAAGGCCGAGGAGCGCGCTGAGTTGCTGGAGGGCTATATTCTCGCGCTGTCGAACCTCGACGAATTCATCCACATCATCCGCTCCAGCAAAACGCGCGACGAGGCGAAGATCAAGTTGCTCGCGTTCGAGTGGTCGCGGGCGCAGGTGGAGAAATGGGGGGTTCTGATCCGCCGCGAGGCGCGTTTGGAGGCGGGCCGTTACGCGCTGACCGAGCGGCAGGTGGACGCGATTTTGGATCTGCGGCTGTATCAGTTGACCGGTCTGGAAATTGACAAGGTGGACCGCGAATACCGGGCGCTGATTGAAGTCATCAAGGACTTGCTCGACATCCTCGCCAAGGAATCGCGCGTGATGGCGATCATCAAGGCGGAGCTTCAAGCCATCAAGGAGAAGCACGCCACGCCGCGCAAAACGGAAATTGTGCCGGACGAAGGCGAGATCGCCATTGAGGACCTCATCGCGAATGAGGGCGTCATCATTACGCTTACGCACAACGGCCTGCTCAAGCGCACGAACGTCAGCCAGTATCGCGCCCAGCGGCGCGGCGGCAAGGGCGTCATCGGTATGACGACGAAGGAGGGCGAGACGGCGGACGACCAGGATTTTGTGGAACACTTGTTCACGGCCAGCACGCATGACTACCTGATGTTCTTTACGAACACCGGTCGGGTGTATGTTGAACGTGTTCACGAAATTCCCGACATGGGCCGGGCGGCGAAGGGACGGAGCATCGCGAACTTGCTGGAGCTGAAAGCCGATGAAAAAGTGGCCGCTCTCATCCGCATTTTGTCCAAAACGGACGGAAACAAGGAGGACGTGACGTGGTCGCAGCCCGGCGAACTGTTTTTTGCCACGCAGCAGGGCACGGTCAAAAAAACCTCGCTCAATGAATTCTCCAACGTTCGCAAGGGCGGCATCATTGCTATCGGCATCGAGCCGGGTGATACGCTGATCGCGGTGAAGCTTACGCGTGGCAGCACCGGCGAAAGCGATCCCGGCGACGATGTGGTGCTCATCACCAAGGACGGCATGAGCATTCGCTTCCACGAAGGCGACGTGCGCTCGATGGGCCGCGCGGCGGGCGGCGTGCGCGGTATCAGCTTGGAAAAGGCCGACGCGCTCGTTGCGGCGGCCATTGTTGTGCCGGATGCGGCGCTGCTTGTTGCTGGCGAGAATGGCATCGGCAAGCGCACCGGGTTCGACGAATACCGTGTTCAGTCGCGCGGCGGCAAGGGCATCATCACCATGAAAACCGGCGAGAAGACCGGTGGCGTGGTCGGCGCTTTGACCGTCCGCGACACGGACGAGATCATGCTTATCACCGTCGGCGGACAGATGGTTCGGACCAATGTGCGCGACATTCGTGAAGCCGGCCGCAACACGATGGGCGTTAAACTTGTCAACCTCGATGCGGGGGACAAGCTTCAGGCGGTGGCGCCGGTCATCAGTGAAGACCCGCCGGAGGTTGTCAGTCCGGATGAGCCGGAAAAATAAAATTGCCTGACCAGATGAAAGTGGTTAATTTTCGTCCCGCAAAAAATGAAAAAGACCATTGCAACCTTCATCGCTGCCGCCGGAATTCTGGTGGCGTTTGCCGAAACCAAAACTGACACCAGTGCAGCGACCGGGGCGCCGGTAAAGAAATGCCCATGGGACAGCAGTGTTTCCGCCGGCTTGACCATGACGCGCGGTAACACGAGCACGACGCTGTTCTCGGCGGATTTTCTGACCAAGCGAAAGACCTCGACCGATGAATACATGATCGGCCTCGCTGGCGCCTATGGCGAACAGAATTCCATGGATACCGTCAACAACTACAAGGTGTTTGCGCAGTGGAACCACCTGGTCACCGACCGGTTCTATGCTTATCTCCGGGCTGACGGTTTGCGCGATATCATCGCTGACCTGGATTATCGTCTCACGGTTGGTCCCGGTGCCGGTTATTATTTGGTCAAAGGGACCAATATCATGCTGGCAACTGAAGCTGGTGCCAACTTTGAAGCGCAGCGGTTGGGCGGCAAGGATGAGACCTTTGCTACCGTGCGGCTTGCTGAGCGGTTCGAATATAAATTCAACGACCACGCGCGCCTCTGGCAGAACGTCGAAGTGTTCCCGCAGGTGGACAAACTCGAGAACTACGTTGTCAACTTTGAGATTGGCATCGAAGCTGCCATCTCCAAGACGTTCAGCCTGAAAACGTACCTTGACGACACCTACGCGAACCGCCCGGCTCTCGGCCGCAAGAAAAACGATGTGAAGCTCGTCGCCGGCGTGTCCTATAAATTCTAATCTGAACCCGTCAAAACGGCGGCTTTGGAATTTTTCCGAAGCCGCCGTTTTTGTTTCGGGGTCGAACGCTGGTCAAGGGGCGAGCCGCTCGATCTTCCAAGTGCCATCCGCCTGCCGCGTGTAATGGAACCGGTCGTGCAAACGGCTCGGCCGGCCCTGCCAGAATTCAATCCGCTCCGGCTGTAACACAAATCCGCCCCAGTTCGGTGGCAGTGGGATTTCGGTGGGGAACCTTTTTTCAAGCTCGCGCCATTTTGCTTCGAGCCAGGCGCGGTCGGGAATCGATTCGCTTTGGTTTGAAGCCCACGCGCCAATGCGGCTGCCGCGTGGCCGGCTCTTGAAATAAATCTCGGATTCCGCCGCCGGCAGTTTCACAACTGTGCCGGCCACGCATACCTGTCGCTCCAAGTCTGACCAGAAGAAAGTCAGCGCGGCGCTGGCGTTTTCCGCCAGTTCCCGGCCCTTGCGACTGTCGTAGTTTGTGAAAAAAACGAATCCGCGCGCGTCCACGCTTTTCAGCAGCACGGTGCGCGTCGACGGTTTTCCGTCCTTGTCCGCCGTCGCCAGGGTCATCGCATTGATGTCGGGTGGACGATGGTTGCAGATGGCGCTCCAGAGCTTGTAGAGCGCAATGCCGATTTTCCGCCAGCGGCTTTGGGACTGATCGCCCGCCGCGTCGCGGAACCACGATTCAAACTGCGCCACTGGATTGGCGTCCAGCGCCGCGCGGTCGAGCGCGCCGCGCTGGTAATCTTCGCGGAAATCGCCGAGGTTCATTGTCACATTGCGCGGAACGCCGTCACGCCGAGGATCAGGACGAACGTTGCGAATGCCAGCCGCAGGCCGCTCAAGAGTCGTGTGCGGCTCTCGGTTGCGGTTGCCCAGTTCAGGATGTCGCGCAGCCGCCATGGCGTGATGGTAAGCCAGATGCCCAAAATGACGAACCCATAAGCCCACGCTTGGATGACCAGCACAAAGGGCGATTCGCCGAGGTGCGGTCGCCCGGTGTCCACCATCAGTTTTCCGAGCAGCAGCAGCAACACGGCCAGTCCGCGCACCGCCAGAAAATCCTGCACAAAGATGCATGACCCCACGCCGACCGCGACGAAGGCCGCCATCATGTAGGGCTTGAACGCGGAGAAATCCGCGATGGGCTCGCGGTTCACGAGCCAGACAAACCACGCCGTGCCGAGCAGCATCAGCACCACGCCGACGGCAAGGTTGCGCGGGAATTTGCGCGCGGCGGCGGCGAGCTGCGCCGGCCGCGTCAGGCCGTAGACCTGGGGTAGCCCCATGCCGAGGCCGAGCAAAATGGACAAAAGCGACAGTTTCATGTTTGGAAATTAAACCACGATTGCACCCGAATAGACACGAAGAAAAGTGTTTCGTTCACTCCAAAATCGCCGGGTCGCCGTAGAGCGTGAAGGAACCCGTGCGCTCGATTTTCACGTCCATGAGCTGGCCCTGATGGCGCGCGCTGCCGTCGAACAGCACGATGCGGTTGCAGCGGGTGCGCCCGGTGTAGCGCGCGGCGTTCTTCTTGCTCGGCCCTTCCACCAGTATCTCCACCTGCCGCCCGATGAATCCGTCGTATTTGCGTCCGGCGATTTCGTTCACCAGTTCAAGCAGCCGGTGATTGCGTTCCTCGCGGATGGCCTGCGGCACCTGGTCGGCCATGTCGGCGGCGGGCGTGTCGCGGCGTTGGGAGTATTTGAAGATATAGGCGTTGTCGAATTGCGCTTCGTGGCAGAGCGAAAGGGTGAGTTCGAAGTCCTCCTCCGTTTCGCCCGGAAAGCCGGCGATGATGTCCGTGGTGATGCCGATGCCCGGCTTGGCGCGGCGGAGCTTCTCGACGATGCCAAGAAACTTTTCTCGCGTATAGCCGCGGTGCATCAGCTTCAAGATGCGGTCGCTGCCGCTTTGCAGCGGCAGGTGCGCGCTCTCGCACAGTTTCGGCAGTCGCGCGTAGGCCTCGACCAGGTCGTCGCCGTAACCTTTCGGATGCGGCGAGGTGAAGCGGATGCGCTCGAGGCCGTCGATCTCATGGACCGCGTCGAGCAGCTGGACGAAGGCGGATTTGCCGGCGAGCTCGTGGTAGTCACGTTTGCCGAAGCTTGTGACAATCTGGCCGAGCAGGGTGATTTCCCGCACGCCGCGCGCGACGAGTTCGCGGCATTCGGCAACGATGTCGGGAATCGTGCGGCTGCGCTCCTCGCCGCGCGTGGCCGGCACAATGCAGAACGTGCAGTGCTGGTTGCAGCCCTGCATGATGCTGACAAAGGCGGACACGGAAGTCTTGGCGCTGCCGTTGAGCAGATGCTCGCGGATGGTTGCCTCGCTCTTGGCCTCGGTTTCGATGTCCACGATCTTCTTGCGCTTGCCGGCGAGGAGTTCGTCGAGGTATTCCGCCGCGCGATGAAACTTCTGCGTGCCCAGCACCAGGTCCACGTCCGGCAGTTTGTCGATCAGTTCCCGGCCGCGGCTCTGCGCCATGCAGCCCAGGAAACCGACGATCTGGTTGCGCTTCTCGCTGCGCGCGGTGCCGACGACATTCTTCATCTTGTTGATGGCCTTCTGCTCGGCGAAGTCGCGCACGCTGCACGTATTCAGCAGCACCACGTCGGCGGCGGCCTCGGACTTGGCGAGCGAATAGCCCTTGGCCACGAGCTGCGCGGCGACGGCCTCGCTGTCGCGCTCGTTCATCTGGCACCCGTAAGTTTTTATGAAAACGCTCGGCATGGTTCGAGAGGAAACCAAGTTAATTCATCCGGCCGGCCTTGGAAAGGCGGCAGTGCGGACAACCGCGATTAAAAAATTAGCAAAAAAGGGCTGGCAATTTTAGCAGGGCAGCGTTTAACTGGCCGTGGTCATGAGAGCAACATCAACAGTTCAACGACCGTCAACCTTTAACCTGGAGGACTTCCAATGGACCTGCATCACCCGTTCGTAAAAGAGTTCCCGGCGCATCGCGAAACCATCCGCTCGCTCAAGCTGGCGGACGGCAAGTTCCGTGCGGCGTTCGAGGAGTATCACCAGCTGGACGATGAAATCTGCCGCATCGAGGAGGACGTCGAGTTCGCCACGGACCAGCAGATTGACGAGCTCAAATTCAAGCGCGCGAAGCTGAAGGACGCGCTTTACGCCGCCGTGCAGAAGCGCGAGGCGACGGTGGTCCACTGATTTCCAGCGGCGGCCACGCCCGTCGGGAATTGGGCCAAGGCGATGCTTTATCGCCCCGAAGACGATTTTGCCATGCGGATGGCGATCAATAAAACACCCGGCTGCGAACAGATTTCGCAGCCGGGTGTTTGGTTTGATAATCAGTGCGTATTGTGATTGTCGTGGTTCGCCTTCCGTTTGGCGGCCTCGGCGACGACTTTTTCCGCCGCGTCGCGCGGCATTTCCTCGTAATGGCTGAACGTCTCGGTGTGGACGCCCGCCCCGCCGGTTAGCGAGCGGAGCGAACTGGAGTAGTGATAGAGTTCGGCCGTCGGCACGCTGGCCTTGATGACCTGGAAGGCCCCTTCGGCCTCGATGCCCAGGATCTTTCCGCGCCGCGATGAGAGGTCCCCCATGACCTTGCCCATGAAGTCCTCCGGCACCCGTATCTCCACCGTCTCAATCGGCTCCAGCAAAACCGGCTTGGCGGCCGTGAAGGCTTCCTTGAAGGCGAAGTAGCCGGCGATCTGGAACGCGATGTCCTTCGAGTCCACCGGGTGCATTTTGCCGTCGTAGAAGTCAATCTTCACATCCGTCACGCGGCAGCCGGCGATGACGCCCTCGGTGCAGACCTGCTGGACGCCTTTCTCCACGGATGGGACAAAATTGCGGTCCACGTTCTGGCCGACGAGGGACTGGGTGAATTCCACACCGCTGTCGCGCGGCTTGGGTTCGATGCGCATCCAGACTTCGGCGAACTGGCCCGCGCCGCCGGTCTGTTTCTTGTGGCGATACTTCGATTCCCCTCTGCCTTTGATCGTCTCGCGGTATTTCACGCGCGGTTCGGCCAGGTCCACGTGGACGTTGTGCCGTCGGCGCAGCCGGTCGGCGACGACCTCCAGATGCAGTTCCCCCTGCGCGGAAATGATCGTCTGGTGCAGTTCGCCGTCCACGACGTACAGGAACGTCGGGTCTTCCTCGTGCAAGGCGGCGAGGCCGGTGGCGATTTTGTCTTCCTCGCCCTTCACGCCGGCGATGAGCGCCGCGTGGATGTTCGGCTTGGGATAAACCACTTTCGGCAGCGTGACGGGGTGTTTCGGCGAGCAGAGCGTGTTGCCGGTGTGCGTGTCCTTGAGTTTCACCACCGCGCCGATGTCGCCCGCCCCGAGCGCGTGGACCGCCTCGCGGGTCTGGCCGTTGAGCAGGAATATCTGGCCGACGCGCTCGGTGATCTTGCGGTCGCTGTTGAACAGGTCCGTGCCGGTCGTCACCGTGCCCGAATAGACGCGGAAGAAGGACAGCTCGCCGAAGTGCGCCTCGGTCATGTTCTTGAAGATGTAGGCCACCGTCTCGTTGCTGTCGAGTTTGACCTCGGTCTCGTTGCCGTTGGCGTCGATGGCCGGGACGTTCTTGCGGTCCACGGGCGAGGAGCCGTATTTGGCGATGAAATCCATCATGCGCGCGACCCCGACATTTTTTTCCGCCGAGACGGCGAAGAGCGGGATGAACAACTGTTTCTGCACCGCCGAGTGGATGCCGGCGCGGAATTCCTCCTCCGACAAACCGCCTTGCTCAAAATACTTGTTCATCAGGCCGTCGTCGGATTCGGCAATGTGCTCGATCAGTTCGTTGTGCAGACGCTTCACGCGTTCGCCGAGTTCGCCGGTGGCGGGTTCCTCGGTGTATTTGCCGGAGCCGTCGGTGGCGTAGGTGACGATCTCATTGCGCAGCACGTCGAGCGTGCGGTTGAAGCCGGGGCCGGCATTGACGGGCACGCTCAGCGGGAAGACGTGCCGCCCGAAATGCTCCTGCGCCTCCTTCAGCACCTCTTCAAAATTCACGTTCTCCTTGTCGAGCGCGTTGACGGCGATCATTTTCGGGATGCCGTAGCCGGTGGCGTAGTTCCAGACGCGGTCGGTGCCCACGCCGAGGCCGTGCTGCGCGTGGATGACCACCAGGGCGAAATCGCCGACGCGCAGCGCGCCCAGCCCCTCGCTGATGAAGTCCAGGTAGCCGGGGGTGTCGATCAGGTTGAACTTCTTGCCGGCCCAGTCGGCGTGCATCAGCGTGGCGGAGACGGAGATCTGCCGCTGCTTCTCGCTGACGTGGTAATCGGACACCGTGGTTCCGTCGGCGATGCGTCCCATGCGCGTGATCACACCGGCGCAGTGGAGCATCGCCTCGCTCAACAGGGTTTTCCCGGACGAGGCGTGGCCGACGATGGCGAAGTTTCGGATATCAGCAGGCGGGTAGTTTTTCATAAGCCGGTTTCACATGTGGTTGATGGTTTCCAAACGGGGTTTATGGCTGCTGCATTTCAAACCCAACGGCGGGTGCTTGGCAAGCGCAATTTTCACCCGCCGCCGCATCGCGCTTGCAGGCGCGCGCAAAAACGGTATTGTTTACCGCTCGGAATAGCATGGAAAACAGCCCCCTGAAAATTCTGCTGATCAGCGCTGACGAAGCGTTCGCGCACGTCGTGGTGGAGCTGCTGGGCCGGACCGCGCTCGCCGAGGTGACCGTGGAGCCGGCCGCCGACGCCGGCCTGGCCATGGCCTCCACGGTCAATTTCAACGCCGTCCTGTTCGAGATTCCGACGGCCAACTCCGCCGCCCTGTTTCAGATCACCTCCCTCACCGCGCGCGCGCCGAGCCTGCCCGTCGTCGTCGTCGGGCCGGGCGAGGACGTGACCTTTCTGGCCGAGGTCGTGTTCAGCGGCGCGCAGGATTATGTGGGCCGGGAAAAGCTCGAGGCCCAGACCCTGTGGCACGCCATCCATTGTTCCATCGCCCGGCAGCAGGAGCGGCTGGCGCTGGTGGATGAAAAGGAGAATTACTACGGCATCTTCGACCATCTGGTGGAAGGCATCTTCCGCACCACCACCGGCGGGCATTATCTGCTGGCCAACATCGCCCTCGCCCGGATTTACGGCTACGACTCGCCCGTGGAGCTGATGGCCAGCATCAAGGACATCGCCAACCGCCTGTATGTCGAGCACGGCCGCCGCGAGGAATTTGTCCGGCTCATGCAGGAGAACGACACCCTGAGCGGGTTCGAATCCAAGATTTACCGCAAGGACGGCACCATCATCTGGATCGCCGAGAACTGCCGCGCCGTCCGCGACGGCCAGGGCCGGCTGCTCTACTACGAGGGCACCGTCGAGGACATCACCGACCGCAAGCGCGCCGAGGAGCAGATCCGCCGCGCCACCGGCGAACTATCCCGCAGCCGCGAGGAGCTCCGCACCAAGAACGCCGTCATGGAGGAAAACCTCCGGACCGCCCGCGAAATCCAGCTCACCATGCTGCCGCAGTCGTATCCGTGCTTCCCGCCCGGCGCGACGCTGGAGGCCAGCGCCTTTCAATTCGTCCACCGCTACGAGCCCGCCGAATCCGTCAGCGGCGACTTCTTCAGCGTCACCGCCCTGTCCGACACCGAGGTCGGCGTGTTCATCTGCGACGTCACCGGCCACGGCGTGCGCGCCGCCCTTGTCACCGCCATGATCCGCGCCCTGGCCGAGGAGCTCAAGCCGCTCGCCCGCGACCCCGGCGATTTCCTGCGCAAGCTCAACTACGACCTCTGCTGCATCCTCAAGAACACCGGCTCGCCCATGCTCACCACCGCGTTTTACGCCGTGGCCGACTGCCGCACCGGCGTGCTGCGCTACGCCAATGCCGGCCATCCCAAGCCGCTGCTCATCCGGCGCGCCGCCGGCCGCATCGACCCCCTCGTCAACGCCTCCGGCCGCAGCCAGCCCGCGCTGGGCCTGTTCGAAGACCCGCCGTATGCCACCAGCGAGACCATCCTGGCGCGGGGCGATTTCCTGATGCTATTCACCGACGGGCTGTATGAGGTGCAGGGGCAGGACGAGGAGCTTTACTCGCAGGAGCGGCTGATGCTGGATGTGAAAACGCTGCTGCCCAATCCGCCCGGCGTGCTGTTCGACGAACTGCTCCGGGTCATCCGCGGCTTCGCCTTCGACGGTGAATTTGACGACGACGTTTGTCTGGTGGGCATGGACTATCAGGGGATGCCGCCGATGAAATCCTGAAACCGTGGGCCGCCCGCCCGCCGCGACGGTTTGAGTTTGGGAAAGTCGCTAGGGAACCGTGCAACCTATTCTATTATTAGGCCATTGCGTCGTCATATGGGAAACCTCGTCTGCAAAAACTGCTCAACAAACTGGACTGCCGAAATACCAGACTGCCTATCGAAACCTTTAGCCGTCTCTTGCTTCCACTCGTCTAGGAGAGCTGTGACCGTGAATCGGTGAACTCTCAACAGTGACATAGCAATCTCGACCATCGGTAAAAAATCTTACGGCCTCGTCATTCTTATGTGCCACAAGCTGCCAACAACCAAAGAACGCATATTGGGCGTTAAGCGAAGCGACGACAATATCACGCTCGGCCAAACGGTCGGCAAGCGCTGATAACTCTCTGATAAACTTCGCTGCATCTTGGGCGGAACTATCCATAAATGGCATAACTAATAATGGACGGCGCGTGTTGCAGCCGAACCGGTTTCATGTTTTGACTCTATTTATGAATGAAGTCTCTGTCCATTCGGATTTTGAGACCGAAAAGGGCTTGGCTGGTGGGGCGAGCGTCCCCGCGAGCCGCGCCGTGCGGCGGGCCACCATGGGGAAACCGGCTCGCGGGTACGCTCGCCCCACCATTTTAGGCGCCGGTCGTTTGCCCCGGCCGGGGTCCATTTGCCGTGGGGGGCGCTCATTTGCCGTCCGAAGGCGCTCATCTGCCGTGGGCGGCACCCATCCGCCCTGTACGGCACTCATATCCCGTGTACGGGACTCATCTGCCGTGGGCGGCAATTGATGGCCATGGGGGGCGTTTGAGGTCAATCGGGCGGTTTGGAGGGGGCTTGAACCCGGCTGGCGGGGGTAAATCGGCCTTGCAGCCGGGTTCAAGGTGCTTTGGCAGAGGAATTTAGGGCGTCGGCGGGGTCTTGGGCTTGCGGGGTCTGGCAAAGTGGGCCTTCATGTAGTCCACATAGGTCTGGTAGCGGCCGCCGCGATTATTGGCCTTGGCGCAGGCGTAGATGTCGAGGATGGCATAAAGCAGGTCGCTGCGGAGGGCCAGCCGGGTGTCTTGAATGGCTTGGTTGGCGGCGGCGGAGGCATCGGCGGAAGCATCGAGCGGGGCGAAGAGGTCGCAGTCTTTGTTGAATTCTGCGAGGATGAAATCGGCGGGGAGGGCTTCAGGAAATTGCGCGATGAAATCACGGGTCGGTTGGAGGATGCCCACGGTTTTGTCGCCCATGTGCGCCAGATGGGCGCGTTCGTCAGGGGGCAGGTTGAGGAGGAAGGGCATCTTGGCCCGGATGGTGGCATAGGCGGAGGTCACGTCCGTCAGGTCCTGAGCGGACATCGCAGCGCTGATTTTGTTGTTGTTCATATTGTTTGTGGTGTTGTTTTGTTGCGCCAAGGCCGCCATCACTTCTTCAACGGTGCCATTCCACCGAGCCCCTGCCATACCGTAGCGCAGGGGCTGGCCGTTGGGCAGAATCATGTCGAAGCGGAGTGGTGTACCCATGGTTTGTTGTTTTTGTTTGGTCTGTTTTTTTGTTTCTGGATGGCGGCCGCGAGCCAAAAGGCTTTGGGCGTTGTCATCAATCACCATGCGCCGGGGCGCATGTCAATGACCATACGCCGGTGAAAGCAGTTAATACCGCAGGGCACAATGAAGATTACCAATCGGAATGAGCGCGCGGCCGGGCGCGGCGGCTGAAAACAAAACCGCCCGGACGGCGGAGCCATCCGGGCGGGGTGAAATCGGCGGGGAATTTATTCGGTGATGAACTTGATGACGCGGGATTTCTCGCCGCGCTTGCGCTTGGTTTCGTCGAGCTCTTTCTTGCGGAGGCGCAGGTTCTTGGGGGTGGCTTCCACGTATTCGTCCACGTCGATGTATTCGAGGGCGCGCTCGAGGGAGAGCTTGAGGGGCGGCGCGAGCTGGATGCCTTTGCCGTCGCCCTGGGAACGCATGTTGGTGAGGCGCTTTTCCTTCACGGGGTTCACGGGGATGTCGTTCTCGCGGGCGTTTTCGCCGACGATCATGCCGACGTAAATGGCGTCGCCGGCCTCGACCATGAGGCGGCCGCGTTCCTGGACCATGTTGAGGGCGTAGTTGGTGGCTTCGCCGTTGTCCATGCTGACGAGGGAGCCGTTCTTGCGGGCGGCGATCTCGCCGCAGTCGGGGCCGTATTCGTGGAAGAGATGGCTCATCACGCCCATGCCCTTGGTGGAGTTGACGAGGTCGGTCTCAAAGCCGATGAGGCCGCGCATGGGCACGAGGGCCTCGACGGAGACCTGGTTGCCGACGTGGTTCATGTTGGTGATCTGCGCCTTGCGGCCGGACAGATTTTCCATGATGTTGCCGAGGCAGTCGTTGGGGATTTCCACGAACAGCTTTTCAATGGGCTCGAGGGCGTTGCCGTCCTTGTCCTTTTTCCACAGCACTTCGGGGCGGGAGACGAGGACTTCGTGGCCTTCGCGGCGCATCTGCTCGACGAGAATGGCGATCTGCATTTCGCCGCGGCCGCTGACGGCGAAGATCTTCGGGTCGGAGGTCTGCGCGATGCGGAGGGCGACGTTGGTGCGGATTTCCTTCACGAGGCGGTCCCAGATGTGGCGGGCGGTGACGAGCTTGCCGTCCTGGCCGGCGAGCGGGCCGTCGTTGACGGCGAATTCCATCTGGATGGTCGGCGGATCAATCGGGATGTAGGGCAGGGTGGCGCGCAGTTCGCTGTCGCAAATGGTCTCGCCGATGAACACTTCCTCGAAACCGCAGATGCCCACGATGTCGCCGGCGTGCGCTTCCTGGATCTCAATGCGCTTCATGCCCTCGAAATGATAGAGCATGGTGATCTTGTTCTTGGTGATCCTGCCGTTGCCGTGGCGGCAGATGGCGGGGTCGCCGACTTTCACTTTGCCTTCGTAAATCTTGCCGAAGGCGATACGGCCGAGGTAGTCGGAGTAATCGAGGTTCGCGACGAGGAGCTGGAAGCCGTCGCCGGCCTTGGCGCGCGGCGGCGGGATGTGCTTCACGATGGCGTCGAACAGCGGTTCCATGGTGCCGGTGACGTGCTCGAGTTCGGTCTTGGCGTAGCCTTCCTTGGCGGAGGCGTAGATGAAAGGGAAGTCGAGCTGCTCATCGGTCGCGTTGAGCGACATGAAGAGTTCGAACACCTGGTCGAGGACCTTCTTGGGATTGGCGTTCTCGCGGTCGATCTTGTTGATGACGACGATGGGCTTGGCGCCGGCTTCGAGGGCCTTGCGGAGCACGAAGCGGGTCTGCGCCTGCGGGCCTTCGGCGCTGTCCACCACGAGCAGCACGCCGTCGATCATGTTCATGATGCGCTCCACTTCGCCGCCGAAATCGGCGTGGCCGGGAGTGTCGACGATGTTGATGTGGTAGTTCTTGTATTTAAAGGCGGCATTCTTGGCGCGGATGGTGATGCCCTTTTCCTTTTCGAGGTCCATCGAGTCCATCAGGCGTTCCTCGGACGATTCGTGCTGGTTGGCGCGGAAGGTGCCGGACTGCTTCAGGAGACAGTCCACGAGGGTGGTCTTGCCATGATCAACGTGCGCGATAATGGCGATGTTGCGGATGTGTTGCATATCGTAAATAACCGGATTCGTCACGTCGCTCAATATACCAGACGCGACAAGGGGCGCGAACGGGAAAGCGGCGGAATTGCCGGGTTGCGTATAATGGAGATTTATGCCGAAAGGTCAAGCCAAGCGTGCAACAAAATTGGCACGCCGGACGCCCGGTTGGCCGGCCTGATCGGGGGGGTTCCGGCTACACCAGTTTCTTCAGTCGCGGATCCTCGGCGAGCTTCTTGACGAGCTCCTTGATCTTCTGCGCCTGCGATTTGTGGGCGAGCAGAACGGCGTCGTCGGTTTGCACAAGGATGGAATCGCGCAGGCCCACCACGGCAATAGGGGTGCGGCGGCCCGGGCTGCGCGCGTCGTAGATGATGTTGCGCGCGGCGTCCACGTGGATGAAATCCGCCACGGCGGCGTTGCCTTCGGCGTCCTGCTTGACGTGCCGGGCGAGCGCCGGCCAGGCGCCGAGGTCGTCCCATTCAAACGCGCCGTCGGCCACGATGACGTTCTGGGCCTTTTCCATCAGCGCAAAATCGATCGAGATCTTCTTTATCACCGGATATTCCTTTGCCAGCACTTTCGCGAGCTTGGCGGGCTGGCCGGCCACCTTGAACCAGCGCTGGCAGGCGGCGAACATTTCCGGCTGATGATGCTCCAGGCCGTTGGTGATGGTGACGAAGCTCCAGACAAACATGCCGGCATTCCAGCGGTATTGCTCGCTGTTGACATATTCGATGGCCTTCTCGAGATTCGGCTTCTCCACGAACTGTTCGGCCTTGTAGAAAATCGTCTTGGTTTCCTTGGCGCCGGGCGGCGTCGGCAATTCCGGGCCGGTGCGAATGTAGCCGTAGCCGGTCGCCGGCTCGGTCGGCTTGATGCCGATGGTGACAATCGCCTGGCCGCGCGCGGCCAGGTCAAACGCATCCCCCAGCACGCGCTGGAACTTCTTCTCGTCGGGAATGACATGGTCGGCGGGCAGCACGGCCATGACGCCGGTGGTGGAGCGCGCGCCCACCAGGGCCGCGCCGAGGGTGACGGCGGCGCAGGTGTCGCGGCCCATCGGCTCGGCCACCACGTTGTCCTTGGGCAATTTCGGCAGCTGCTTGCGCACGGCGGCGGCCTGGGCGGCATTGGTGATGATGAAAATGTTTTTCATCGGCACCAGCGGCAGCACGCGGTCCACGGCCTGCTGGAGAAAGGAGCGCTTGCCCAGGAGCGTGAGCAGTTGCTTGGGCATGGTTTCGCGGCTCAGCGGCCAGAAACGCTCGCCGCGCCCGCCGGCCATGATGATGACGAAACGATCCCGGATGTCGGTTTTGGTTTTAGTGCTCATAAATCAAATGGTTTTCACCGCGTCGCCGAGCGACTTCACGAAGGCGCCGACCTTGGCGACGAGGTCCGGCGATTTTCCATGTTCGGCAATCTGATTCACAATGGCGCTGCCGACCACGCAGCCGTCCGCCTCGGCCGCGACCGCCTTGGCCTGCGCCGGATTGGAAATGCCAAAACCCACGGCGATGGGCAAATTTGTGTGCACGCGGATTTTGGCGATCTGCGAGGCGAGATTTGACGCGATGCTGGTCTGCATGCCGGTGACGCCTTCGCGCGAGATGTAATAAATGAAGCCGCTGCCGCGTTTGACGATGAGTGCCATGCGGTCTTCCGGCGTGGTGGGCGCCACGAGATAAATATGACAGAGGCCGGCCGCCTTCATCAGGGCCTCGTAGTTGTCGGATTCTTCCGGCGGCAGATCCAGCACGAGCAACCCGTCCACGCCCGCTTGCGCGGCGGCGGCGATGAATGGTTCCAGGCCGACCTTGTGGATGAGGTTGAAATAGATGTAGAGGACGATGGGAATCCGGGATTGCTGGCGGATGGCGGCAATTGTTTCCAAAAGCTTCGGCGGCGTGGTGCCGGATTCCAATCCGCGCTGCGCGGCGAGCTGGTTGACCAGCCCGTCGGCCAGCGGATCGGAGAAGGGCACTCCAAGTTCCAGCACGTCCACGCCGGCCTTGTCGAAAGCCAGGGCCAGTTCGCGCGTGGCGGCCAGGTTCGGGTCACCCGCGCCGGCATAGACGACGAAAGCTTTTTTACCGGCCTGCCGGAGCCGGGCGAACGTCTCGACGATGCGGTTCATGTGCTGCAAAGTTTCAAGTTTCAGCGGCAAGGTTTCAAGCGGATTGTGGGGGGTGGCGCGGGCCGCCCGGGTACGAACCCGCCGCCCGGCCTCAAGTTCTCCTTGCATAAATGGCCGGTTGGGGGACAAGATTTTGTAATTCATCATGCGCACACTTATCAAACACGTTCTCGTATCAACTGAGCCGAAGGAATCGTTGACGGTCAATGGCTGGGTTCGCACCCGGCGCGATTCAAAAGGGTTTTCCTTCCTCGAGCTCAACGATGGTTCCTGTCTCGCCAACCTGCAGATTGTCGTGGATGCGGCGACCCCCGGCTATGATCGCATCACGGAGTTTACCACCGGCGCGTCAGCGGCCATCACCGGCCGGCTGGTCGCCTCGCCCGCACAGGGACAGAAATGGGAGCTGCACGCGACGCAGCTTGAGCTGATTGGCATCGCGGACGCCACCTATCCGCTCCAGAAAAAGGGCCACACGCCGGAATTCATGCGGAGCATCGGGCATCTGCGTCCGCGTTCGAATCTTTACGGCGCAATTTTCCGGCTGCGCAGCAAGCTGGCGTTCGCGGTGCATGAATTTTTTCAGAGCCGCGATTTTGTCTATGTCCACACGCCGATCATCACGGCGAGCGATTGCGAGGGCGCCGGGGAAATGTTCCGCGTGACCACGCTCAAGGGCAAGCCGGACGACCAGCCGGAATCCGATTTCTTCGGCAAGAAAACGTTTCTAACCGTCAGCGGCCAGCTGGAAGGCGAGACGTTCGCCTGCGCGCTCTCAAACATCTACACCTTCGGCCCGACGTTCCGCGCGGAAAACTCCAACACGGCGCGTCACGCCGCCGAGTTCTGGATGATCGAGCCGGAGATGGCCTTCTGCGATTTGCGCGGCGACATGGACCTGGCCGAGGAGTTCATCAAGTCGCTGGCAAAATATGCGCTGGAGCATTGCGCCGAGGACATGGCATTTTTCGCCAAGTTTGTGGACAAGGGGCTGAATGAGCGGCTCAAGTTTGTTATCGAGCGCCCGTTCATCCGCGTGCCTTACACCGAGGCGGTGGAGATTCTTTTGAAGTCCGGCAAAAAGTTCGAATACCCCGTCAGTTACGGACAAAATCTCCAGTCCGAACACGAGCGTTTTCTCACCGAGGAGCATTTCAAGTCGCCCACTACCGTCTTCAACTATCCGCGTGAGATCAAGCCGTTCTATATGCGCGTGAATGACGACGGCAAAACGGTCACGGCGATGGACGTGCTGGTGCCCGGCATCGGCGAAGTCATCGGCGGCGCCCAGCGCGAGGAGCGGCCGGACGTGCTGATGCAGCAGATGGCTTTCCACAAACTGAACCCGGCGGATTATTCGTGGTACGCGGATCTGCGGAAATATGGCACGGTGCCGCACGCGGGTTTCGGGCTGGGATTTGAGCGGTTGCTGATGTTCGTGAGCGGCGTGAGCAACATCCGCGATGTGATTCCGTTTGCCCGGACGCCGGGCAATGCGGAGTTTTAGCCGTCGCCCGCCCGGCGACGAGTCTGCAAAAATTTGACCGCACGGCAAAAATTCCGCATTATTGTCGCATGGCAAGCAGCTTTGGACAATTGTTCCGCATCTCGACGTGGGGCGAATCGCATGGCGGCGGCGTGGGGGTGGTGGTGGACGGCTGCCCGCCGCGCCTGAAACTTTCGGAGGCGGATATTCAGCCCGACCTCGACCGGCGGCGGCCCGGCCAATCCAAAATCGTCACACCGCGCAAGGAATCTGACACGGTGCAAATCATGTCCGGCATTTCCCTGACCGGCAAAACGCTTGGCACGCCGATTTGTCTTTGGGTGAAAAACGAGGACGCCCGCTCGGAAGCTTACAATGAGATGAAGGATAAGTTCCGCCCTTCGCACGCGGACTACACCTACTTCGCCAAATACGGTATCCGCGCCTGGCAGGGCGGCGGCCGCGCCAGCGCCCGCGAGACCATCGGTCGCGTGGCGGCCGGGGCGATAGCCAAAAAGATTTTGCAGGAGAAATTTGGCGTGGAGATTCTCGCTTATGTCAAACAGGTCCAGAAAATCATCGGCGAGGTGAATCCCGAAACGGTGAAATTTTCCGAGGTCGAGTCTAATATGGTTCGTTGTCCCGACGCGAAGGCGGCGGAAAAGATGATCCGGCTCATCGAAAAAATGCGGCGCGAAGGCAACACCGTCGGCGGCATCGTCGAGGGCGTGGCTCGCGGCGTGCCCGCCGGCTGGGGCGAGCCGGTCTTTGACAAGCTCGAGGCGGACCTGGCCAAGGCCATGTTGAGTCTGCCGGCGTGCAAGGGTTTTGAAAGCGGCGACGGCTTTGCCGGCATTCTGTTGACGGGCCGCGAGCACAACGATTCCTTCCGCGCGAAGGGCGGAAAGGTGTTCACGACCACGAACCGTTCCGGCGGCATCCAGGGTGGCATCTCAAACGGCGCGTCGATTTTTTTCCGCACGGCATTCAAGCCCGTTGCCACCGTGATGCACGAACAGAACACGGTGGACGAACAATTCAAGAACACCACGCTCAAGGGCCGCGGCCGACACGACCCGTGCGTGCTGCCGCGCGCCGTGCCGATGGTCGAGGCGATGACCGCGCTGGTGCTGGTTGATCATGCGCTGAGGCAGAAGGCCCAGTGCGGCTGATTTTTCTGAAACCAGCGCGCCGCGCCGCAACTCTTAATAATCATGGCTGAAAAACAATTGAACGAACTTTCCCCCGATTTGCGGCGGCTTTATGCCAAGGCGGTTGAGACCGCGCAGCGCGACCAGCTTGACTATGCCGTCACCATCTTCTGCCAGGTGCTGGAAAAGGAGCCGGGGCTGTTTGATTGTCGCAAGGCGCTGCGGTTGGCGCAGACGCGGAAGTCCGCCGGCGCGAGCACGGGTTTTTTCAAAAAGGTCCTGAGCGGCGGAAGTTCCATGCCGCAGATCACCAAGGCGAAGTTCGCGTTGAACAAAAATCCCGCCGAGGCCATGGCGATCGCCGAGCAGGTGCTGAACAGCGATGCGAACAATCCGTTTGCGCATCGCATCATTGTGGACGCGGCGCGCGCGCTGGAGCTGCCGCAGACGATGGTGTTGTCGCTCGAGACGATGGTGCGGCTGTCACCGAAGGACAAGGCGCTGGTCGTCGAGTTTGCCAACGCCGTGGCGGAGACGGGCGGCCACGCGACGGTCGCGGAGAAATATCTCGACGAACTCATCCGCACCTCGCCCTACGATCCGGAATTGCAGCAGGCGCAGAAGAATCTTTCCGCCCACAAGACGATGGATGAGGGCGGCTACGGCGCGCTGGCGGATGGCGAGGGTTCCTACCGCGACATTCTGCGCAACAAGGAGGAGGCGGTCTCCATGGAACAGGAGCAGCGCGTGCAGAAAACCGAGGACGTGGCCGCGCGGCTGATCGGCGAATACGAGGCGCGTTTGCAGACCGAGCCGGACAGCACGAAGTTGCTGCGTTCGCTGGCCGAGCTTTACACGCAAAAGAATCAGTTTGACCGCGCGCTGGAATATTATCAGCGGTTGAAAAATTCCGGTCCCGGCGATGCCACACTGGATCGCGCCATCGCGGAGACCACGGTGCGGCAGTTTGATCATCAAATCGCCCAACTCAACCCGTTTGCGACGGATATCGCGGAGCAGACGGCGCGGATTCAGGCGGCCAAGACCGCCTTTCAGCTCGCCGAATGCCGGCAGCGCGTGGAGAAATATCCGACCGATCTCGCCATCCGCTTCGAGCTGGGGCAGTATTACTTTCAAGCGGGCGAATTTCGCGAGGCGACCGCGGAATTTCAGAAGGCGCAGGGCAACCCGCACAAGCGGCTCGCGGCGATGAATTGTCTCGCGCAATGTTTTGCCAAGCGCAAGATGTTCGACTTGGCCGCCGACAAGCTCCAGGAAGCCATCAAGGAAAAGCCTGCCTTTGACGAGGAGAAGAAGGAGCTGATTTACCATCTCGGATGCGTGTTCGAAAGCATGGGCCAGAAGGAGGAGGCCATCGGCCAGTTCAAATTGATCTTCCGCGAGGATGCCGGCTATCGCGATGTCGGTGCGAAGGTGGACGCGTATTACGCCGGGCAGTAAATTGATTCAATGAGTCCATCGGCGGCGAAGCCTGACTCGCCGCTGACTGAATAATTCCCGTTCCCGCTGCCGATTGCCGGTTTCTTGGGCGTTCCTCGCCCGGTCTGAACGCATATTGGGATAGAAATGATGGTTTTTCGGCCTTTTCCCCCGCTTCAAGAAGCTTTACTGAACGCTTTGGGCCGACTCCAGCACTCTCAAAACTTACCTTTTACTACAACAAACTCACTAAAAAGTGTGTCAGACATTGTCTGGAGTGTTACAAATGGAAGCTGGACTCCTTAAAACAAAAACTGGACGCCTCCAGACTCAATTTTGACGCGTTCAGGTTGAATTATTACAGGTTCGGCTTCTTCCCGAACACTGCCGGGAATGGCCCGAACATGTTCGGGAGCGACCCGAATCTCCCCAGAAGCATTCCAGAACCCGTCGTTCAGGTTGGGGAGGCCGTCGGATTCGACCTGCAGCCTGCCCGTAGCCGGCGAAATGGCGGCAGACGACTTCCCCCGGCTTGATCCTAAGTTCAACCGGACAATCGACCGGAGCAGAACTGCGGCGGCTAAATCCGTTTCTCGTCCGCATCCAGCATGTCCACAAAACAGGTGATATCGGCGCGGTTGCCGATGCCTGCCTGATCCTTTCGCATCTGGAGGCGGGCGGCGCCGGCGGCATCACCGGCCAGGGGGCGGCTCGAGACATCCTGCCAATGCGCCGCTTTCTCGGCGGCGGAGCGCTGGACGTTTTTCCGCACCCAGTCGCAGACCTCGCCATCCGTGATGGAGTTCTTCACGACGGCGACGAATTGCTCGTGTGTCAGTCCGGCGGCCCTGAGCCACATGCCGTCGAATGCCTTGCCAAGATTTTCCTGGTAGTCGGCGTGCAGCTTGCCCGCGAGGTGCAGGCGGATCTTGTCGAGGTAACGCGGCAGATAATGCCATCCGTCCATGGTTTCGCGCGGGCTGCGCGGATAAATGGTTTCACTCATGCCCAAATCATCGGAATCCCGCCGCGGCCTGTCAACTGCAGCCAAAACAAAAATGATCGCGCGCAGACCGCGAAGGGGGCGAAGTTATGACGCCGCCACGGAAACTTTGCGGCCGGCGCGGGAAAATTCAGGTTGATAAATTCACGCCACCAAGCATTTTCAACGGATGCAGAAATATGATTTTGACGTGGTGGTCATCGGCGGCGGCAGCGGGGGCTACGCGGCGGCGCGAACCGCCGCGGCGGCGGGCTTGAAAACGGCCGTCATCGAAGGCGGCTCGGAAGTCGGCGGGCTCTGCATCTTGCGCGGCTGCATGCCCACGAAGGCGTTGCTCTATGCGTCGGAGGTCAAACATCTCGCCGAGCGCGCGGATACCTGGGGGGTGCGCCCCGGGAAGGTGACGTTTGATTTTGCGCGCGTGATGGCGCGCAAAAATGCGCAGATCAAGGATTTTGCGGATTTTCGCGCCCAGCAGCTGGCCGGTGGAAAATTCAAATTCATCCGGGCCCGCGCCGCTTTTCTCGATGCGCATACCGTTGGCTTGGGCGGCGGGAAAAAACTCACGGCCAAATCCTTCGTCCTTGCCACCGGATCGCGCGTTGCGCCGGCACCGCTGCCGCAATTGAACGAGGTCGGCTTCATCACCAGCGATGACGCCGTCGCGCTGAAGCGGTTGCCGAAATCACTGATCATCCTGGGCGGCGGCGCGATCGCCTGCGAGTTCGCGCAATTCTTCGCGCGCTTCGGCGTGAAAGTCACGCTCGTTCAACGCAGCCAGAATATCCTGAAGGAGTTCGACGTGGATGCGGGGATGGAAATGGAAAAAGTTTTCCGCCGGGAAGCGATTCAGGTTTTCACCGGCACCACGCTTTTGGACGCGAACCGGAAAGGGAAGTCGAAGGTTGTTTCATTTGAGCACAAGGGAAAGCGGGTTTCGGTTTCCGCCGATGAGATTCTTTTCGCGCTCGGTCGGGTGCCGGCCACAGTCGCGCTGGGTTTGGAGCATGCCGGCGTGAAAACGGAAGATGGCCGGATTGTGACCAATGCCAGGATGCAGACAAGTGCTCCGCATATTTACGCGGCGGGCGATTGCACCGGACCGCACGAGATCGTCCATATTGCGATTCAGCAGGGCGAAACCGCGGTTCACAATCTGGCGCATCCGGAAGCACCGCACCGGATGGATTACCGCCTGCTGATTTCCGTGGTGTTCACGGACCCGCAGGTGGCCTTCGTCGGTTTGACGGAAAAGGCGGCGGCGGCGCGGAAAATTCCATTCATCACCGCGAGCTACCCATTCAATGACCATGGCAAATCGCTGTTGATGGAGGCGAAGGACGGCTTTGTGAAGCTGCTGGCGAATCCCGGGAAAGGCGAAATCCTCGGCGGCGCGTGCGTTGGGCCGGCCGGCGGGGAACTCATCCACGAGATTGTCGCGGCGATGGCAAAGCGGATGACGGTTCGCGAGCTGGCGGCGATGCCGCATTATCATCCGACGCTCGCGGAGATCTGGACGTATCCGGCGGAGGAACTGGCGGAGCAGCTCAAGGCTGCATGACCATTTCCAGCGGCGCGGCGGCAGGCTGCTCCACATTTTGCAGCAGCAGTTGCACTACTTCGGCGGCGGTGTAGGAGTTGCGTCCCGGTTTCAGAAACCGGGCGACGTGCGCCGCTTCATTGCCGGCGGTGACGAGGGGCAGATCAAAAATATTATCCGGTTTTATCTGGGGGAGCCCGATGGTGGCCGTCAGTCCGTTGCAGACGCATTCACGTCCCTTGGTTTCCTCCAGCGTGCCGCCTTTGCGGATGTAATCATCCACCGGCTCGGCGGGGCACCGGTAGCCGGGCGTGCCGTCGGCCTTGCGGTAGGCGTGCCGGAGATAGCCGAGATCGCAGAGGCGTTTGCGCAGGGGCACGTTTTTCGTGTCCGACAGCGTGCCGGGCAATTGCACCACCTTGAACGGAAAACCGGTGGGCGATGCGAGCGGGTCGGTGAAAACGCGGAGTTTGCCGGCCCGGCTCAGTTGAAATACCTGCTGCTTGATTTCAGGGGCGATGCCGGATTCCTCGCAGAAGGCAAATGCGGTGCCGACCTGAATGCCGTCGGCACCTTGGCTCAAGGCTTCGGCCAGCTTGCCGACGGCGCCGTAGGAACCGGCGAGCCAGAAGGGCAGTCCCAGCTCGCGGATTTTTTCCAGATCCACCACATCGCGCGGACCGTAAAGCGGTTCGCCCTCGGCGCTCAATTGCAGCGGGCCGCGGGGCGGGGCGTTGTGGCCGCCGGCGGTTTCGCCCTCGACGATGAAGCCGTTGACCTGCCCGCTGGATTTGCGCGCGAGCGTCATGGCCAGCGTGGCCGAGGCGACAATGCCGAGGAAATGGGGGCGCTTCAATATTGGCGCGGTGCCGCCACAAAATGCCGCCGGGTCGAACGTAGAAAGAAATTCTTCGCCGGGCTGCCCGCCGACAATGTCAATTTTCAATTCGGCCGCCTCGCCGCGCGCAAAGCGGTCGAGCACGCCGGGGATGGCGCGCGGAATGCCCGCGCCCATCAGCACATAATCCACGCCGGCGAGCATCGCGCCGAAAGCCGAGGGCAGGGTGGGGAACTGGATTTTTTCCAGGAAGTTGATGCCGACGAGCCCGTCATGGCCCTCCTTGGCGAGAAACACTTCCGCAAAATTGGCCGCCACTGTAAGCGCCAGCAGATCCGGGCTGAAACGCATGCCGGGCATGGGCGTAAGTTTGAACGGCTGGTGGTCAGGCTTGCCGCCGGGAATGAAGTAGTCCGCGAGAATCTTCTCTGTGATGCCGGGGACGGGAAAATGTCCGAGCGCGCGGCGCATATGGCCGCCGGGGTCGCCGACTTGCAGCCGGCGGGCGAGAATCGCGGCCAAAGCGGTGCCGGAAACGACGCCCAACTGGCCGGTCTTGGAAACGGCCTGAGCGAGCTGCCAAGCGGAAACGCCTGCGCCCATTCCGCCTTGGATGATTTTTGGATGTGACATGATAATTCAACCGGGAAACACAGCCCGGTGAACGGGTCGGCTGCGGTTGAAAACAGGATCAGCCGTTCGGATGCGCTCCAAGTCGCATCTTGCGGGGTTTTCCAAAGGATACAAACGCACTAGCACATTAGTCTCAATTGTAGGAATGGCAAGCGTTAGTTTTCCCGTCGGCGCGCCGGTTTACGCCCGGCTGGCGCCGCCGGAAAGCTTTTGAAGAATTTCCACCGGCTGGAAGCCGTGCAGCTTCAATGTCTTGTGTCGCGAAGTGTGGCCGCGCAGGAGTTCGACCCGGTTCCGGGCGCAGTCCAGTTTCCCCGCGAGAAATTTTAGCAGCGCTTCATTTGCCGCGGCGTCCACCGGGGGCGCGGTGACCTTGATTTTCAGTTCCTCGCCGAGCGGGTCGCCGATCTCATTCTTGGAGGCGCGCGGCTGGAGCTTCACGGAAAGCAAAGTGCCGCCGGACGTTTCGCGGAGGAAGGTCGTCGGCGGCACAGTGCGAAAGGGTGAAGATTATTTGTCTTCCGGGTTCACAAACTTGAACACGAGCGCGGCCAGGGCGCCGGCGCCGAGGTTGGCGATGAAGTAAAGCCACAGGTGCATCGAATCCACCAGGTGCATCCGGGTGATGCCCACCGCGACGGCGGGGTTGAACGCGCCGCCGGAGACGCCGCCGAGCGCAAAGGCCATCGTCATCACGGTGAAGCCGATGGCGAGGCCGTAGTTGGAGTTGCCCGCCGTGGCTTTGGCCGTGGCGACGTTCAGCACGACGTAGCAGAGCGCAAAGGCGCCGACAAGTTCGGCGATGAGCGCGGGCACCAGCTTGATTTCCAGCGGCGTGACGACCGGGTGGCCCTTGAAGCACAGCACCCCCGCGGCGGCGACCCACGCGCCGAGAATCTGGGCGCCCATGTAGAACGGCACATCGGCGGCGGCACAGCGTCCGCGCAGCCACACGGCGAGGGTGACGGCGGGATTGTAGTGTCCGCCCGAAACATGGCCGCCGGCATACACCATGATCATCAGGGCGGAGCCGATGGCCAGCGGCGCCAGCGCGCCTGCGCCGGGGGCGATGACCGTCATGCCGACCGTCAGGACGAGAAAGAAGGTCCCGATGAATTCAACAAGGTATTTTTTCATAAATCAGTTTTATGCGGCCGAAAGATTAAGGGGACTGAACCCGGCTTGCGAGCGTAAAAACGGGCCGGACCCCCCTTACTGCATCTGTTTGACAAACTCGTCGGCCCGCGCGATGGACTTGTTCATCTGTTCGATGAGCCGGCTGATTTCGGACTGGATGCTCGTGGCCTCGCCCTTGAGGGAGGCGATGGCTTGCGCATTCAGGTTGTGTTTGAGATAGAGCACGTAGTCGTTGAACTGGCGCAGCACCGGCGCCATGGTCTGCTCGGCATTGACGAGCGCGGTGTGCAGCTCCTCATAGCGCTGCCGCGTCGTGGCGAGTTGCTGGCGGCTGGCGGACTGGAGTGACGGCGTGCTGATCTCGCCGTTTTCCTTGTCCCACTCGGCAAAGAGATCGCTGGAAACGGATTCCACCGCGCGGATGCGTCCGCGCACGGTGTCCGCCTGTTTCACGCAGTCGTCATATTCGCTTTTGAGCGAGCGGTAGGCCCGTTCCGCCTCGCCGCCGTCGAACTTGGTGATTTCCTTCAGCCGCGTGAGCGCGTCCTTGAACTGTTTCTGGGCCGCCTGCTGGTCATCGCGCGCCTCGATGACGCGCTTCTTGAGCAGGTCGCGCTTGTAGATGCCGACTTTTTCGTAGGCTGCGTAATAAACGGTGCTGCAGCCCGTCATATCGAGGATCAAAGCCGCCACGAGCAGGGCCGGGAGCAGGCAGAGTAGCTTTTTCATGTGAAAATGCGGTTTCCGGCTTCCTTCCGTCAATTGATGCCGAGCAGTTCCACTTCAAAAATCAGCGTCGCGTTCGGGGGGATCGCGCCCGGATAGCCCTGACGGCCGTAAGCGAGTTCCGGCGGGATGGTCAGCTTCACCTTGTCGCCGATCTTCATGGCGGCCACGCCGAGGTCCCAGCCCGCGATAACTTCGCCCGCGCCCAGCGTGAACGTGAACGGCTCGTCGCGGTCCACGGAGCTGTCGAACTTCTTGCCGTCGGTGAACATGCCGGTGTAATGCACCGTCACCGCGTCGCCCTTTTTCGGGGCGGCGCCGCTGCCGATGGTCATTTTTTCAATCTTCAATTCGGGATTTGCCATGCCGGATTTTCCTCGGGTTGCGCGGATGCGTCAACAAAACCTTTTTGTTCGTGGGGGGAGGCCAACCCGCCGTTGCGGCCGGTTGCGGCCGGGACCGGCGGAGGGGATTGCGTTGAAAACCTGCGGCTTCAGCCCGCCGGTTTCAGCGCCCGCAGCTCGGCCATCTGTTGTTCGTAAGAGCGCGTCTGAAAATGCATGAAAGCTGAGGAATCAAGCCAGACGGCGGAGTTGAATTCGGATCATCGCGATGTAGATCCAAGCTTCGGCGCTGGACTCGGTGGTTTCGTAATCACGGACGAGTCGGCGCTGGTGCAT
>CAIXBQ010000148.1 GCA_903917705.1 uncultured Verrucomicrobia subdivision 3 bacterium
GCAACGTGTCCAAAGAAATCTCGTCTTTGCCTTCACCCGCAAGGTGAACCGATACCAGCGATGCAAATGTGCTCATCACCCCCAATTTTATTCACACTTTCACCCTTTGACCACCACTTCAATTGCGGACATTAGGTTCATGGTTTGTAATTTTCCTTTGAAGGATTGTTCCAGTCCTTTGATGGTTTGTAGTTTTCCTTTGAAGGATTGCTCCAATCCTTTGATGGTTTGGAATGTTCCTTTGATGGTTTATTCCAATCCGGTGATGTCAAACGGGGTTCCCGCGCCGTTTTGACTGGTTGAATCGGGGTTAAATCGGGTCGGCGGGCGGTAAAATCCCAAACCGATGCAGAAATGACGATTTATTTTTCACCATAGGAAATGTGGACTGACCGGGCAACCCCAATATCGGGGTAGCGCTGCCACTCCGCTCAATCATTCCCAAAATAGTCGCCGCCTGCCGAGACCGGCTCGCGGGGACGCTGTCCGTGCCGGGTGGGCCACCTTCCAACATGACGGCCCGTGCCAGGCGCGGCACGGTGGCCGTCTGCAAAGACCTCACCCAAATGTGGTATTGACGTTTGGCTTGTAAAGACGGGCGGTTGATGAGGGTGGCGGGCGGGGGGCGGCGACGGGTTTTTCCGGCACTTTAAAAATCTCCTGTAAAAAAGCGGTTTCCTAATGGTTCGGACACTGCATTTTTTTGAAAACATTTATTGCACATGAAACGATTTCGAGTAGAAAATAGATGAACGCGGGCTTATCCCTGCCTGCGTTCCCAAAAAACAATGCCGAAAGCTAATGTGAACACTCGCGCACCGATGGGTGCGCCGCCGAAACAAGGCCTGTATGATCCGCAGTTTGAGCACGACTCCTGCGGGGTGGGTTTCGTCGTGAACATGAAGGGCCAGAAATCCCACCAGCTGGTGACGGATGCGCTGCAGATTCTCACGAACCTGGACCATCGCGGGGCGGTGGGCAGCGAAACCAACACCGGCGACGGCGCGGGCATCCTGATGCAGACGCCGCACGAGTTTTTTGCGAAGGTGGCGGGGTCGCTGGGGTTTGAGCTGCCGGCGTTCGGCCAGTATGCGGTGGGCATGCTGTTCATGCCGCCGACGGCGGCGGAGCGCGATGCGGTGAAGGCGGAGCTGGCCCGGATCATCGCGGAGGAGGGTCAGCTGCTGCTGGGCTGGCGCGACATCCCCACGGACAATTCGTCGCTGGGCGACACGGCGCGGGCGGGCGAGCCGTTCATGATGCAGGTGTTCATCGGCCGCAATCCGAATTTGAAGGACGCGCTGGCGTTCGAGCGGAAGCTGTATGTGGTGCGCAAGGTGGCGGAGCAGCGCATCCGCTACGGCAACACGATCGCGGGCGGCGCGTGGTTCTACGTGTCGAGCCTGTCCTACAAGACGGTCATCTACAAGGGCATGCTGATGCCGGAGCAGGTGGCGAAGTATTTCCCGGATCTGCGCAACCCGGACATGGTCACGGCGCTGGCGCTGGTGCATTCGCGGTTTGCCACGAACACGTTTCCGAGCTGGTACCGGTCGCATCCGTACCGCTACATCGCGCATAACGGCGAGATCAACACGCTGCGCGGGAACATCAACTGGATGCATTCGGGCCAGATGAATTTCCGGTCGGAGCTGTTCGGCGACGACATCAAGAAGCTGATCCCGGTGATCAACAGCGACGGCAGCGATTCGGCGATGTTCGACAACTGCGTGGAGCTGCTGGTGATGGCGGGCCGCTCGCTGCCGCATGCGATGATGATGATGATCCCCGAGCCGTGGGAGAATCACGAGAGCATGTCGGCGGAGCTGAAGGCGTTTTACAATTATCACGCGTGCCTGATGGAGCCGTGGGACGGCCCGGCGTCCATCGCGTTCACGGACGGCAAGCGCATCGGCGCGTGCCTGGACCGCAACGGTCTCCGGCCCTCGCGCTTTTATGTGACGAAGGATGATCTGGTGATCATGGCGTCGGAGGCGGGGGTGCTGGACATCGCGCCGGAACGGATCGCGAGCAAGGGCCGGCTGCGCCCGGGCCGCATCTTCCTGGTGGACACGGAGCAGGGGCGGATCGTGTCCGACCGCGAATTGAAGGATGAATGCGCCAAGGCGCATCCGTATCAGCAATGGCTGAAGGAGCATCACGTTTTGCTGGAGGATTTGCCGGAGGTGAATCATCAGGCGGACATCCCGCATGAAACGGTGTTGCAGCGGCAGCAGGCGTTCGGCTACACGTTCGAGGACCTGCGCTTCATCGTCGGGCCGATGGCCAAGGACGGCGTGCAGCCGCTGGGCTCGATGGGCACGGACACGCCGCTGGCGGTGCTGTCGAACCGGCCGCAGCTGCTCTACAATTATTTCAAACAGCTTTTCGCGCAGGTGACGAACCCGCCAATCGACCCGATCCGCGAGGAGATTGTCACCTCGACGGAGACGATGGTCGGCTCGCGCGGCAGCCTGCTCAACCCGACGCCGCAAAGCTGCGCGCTGATCCGGCTGAAGGAGCCGATCATCAACAACGAGGAGCTGGAGAAACTCCGGCACGTGAAGCGCGGCGCGTTCAAGGCGGTCACGCTGCCCATTTTGTTCCCGGTGGCGGAAAGCGTGATCGGGCTGGAGATCGCGATTGATAAATTGTTCGCCGAGGCGGACCGCGCGATTGCGGACGGGGCGAACATCCTGATTCTTTCGGACCGCGGCATCTGCCAGGAGAAGGCGCCCATTCCGGCGCTGCTGGCGATTTCCGGCCTGAACCATCATTTGATCCGCTCCGGCACGCGCTCCAAGGTGGGCCTGGTGCTGGAATCCGGCGAGCCGCGCGAGGTGCATCATTTCGCGCTGCTCATCGGCTACGGCTGCAGCGCGATCAATCCTTACCTGGCCTACGAGACGATTGAGGATCTCATCCGGCAGGGGCTGCTGACGGGCGTTGATTACAAGACGGCGGTGAAGAAGTTCAACAAGGCCGCGGTCAAGGGCGTGGTCAAGACGATGGCCAAGATGGGCATCTCGGCCATCCAAAGCTATCGCGGGGCGCAGATCTTTGAGGCGGTCGGCCTCAACAGCGCGTTTGTGGACCGGTATTTCCGGTGGACGCCGTCGCGCATCGAAGGCGTCGGGCTGAATGTGGTGGCCGAGGAAACCCTCCAGCGCCATCGCCATGCCTTCCCCTCGGCGCAGATGGAACATGAGCTGGAACCCGGCGGCCAGTATCAGTGGCGCGACAACGGGGAATATCACATGTTCAACCCGCAGACGATCCACAAGCTCCAGACGGCCTGCCGCCTGAACAGCGACAAGATTTACCGCGAATATGCGGAGCTGATCAACAATCAGGCGAAGAACCTCTGCACGCTGCGCGGCCTGCTCGAATTCAAATGGGCGGCCAAGCCGCTGCCCATCGAGGAGGTCGAGTCGGTTGAGGACATCGTCAAGCGCTTCAAGACGGGCGCGATGAGCTACGGCTCCATCAGCCAGGAGGCGCACGAATCGCTCGCCATCGCCATGAACCGCCTCGGCGGCAAATCCAACACCGGCGAAGGCGGCGAGGATGCCGAGCGCTACACGTGGACGAACGAAAAGGGCGACTCGAAAAACTCCGCGATCAAGCAGGTGGCTTCCGGCCGCTTCGGCGTGACGAGCCATTACCTCGTCAATGCGAAGGAACTGCAGATCAAGATGGCGCAGGGCGCGAAGCCCGGCGAAGGCGGCGAATTACCCGGCAAAAAGGTTTATCCATGGGTGGCGAAAACCCGCGGGACGACGGCCGGCGTGGGCCTCATTTCCCCGCCGCCGCACCATGACATTTATTCCATCGAGGATCTGGCGGAATTGATCCACGACTTGAAGAACGCGAACCGCTACGCGCGCATCAGCGTGAAGCTGGTCTCCGAAATCGGCGTGGGCACCATCGCCGCGGGCGTCGCCAAGGCGCATGCGGATGTGGTGTTGATCTCCGGCCATGACGGCGGCACCGGCGCATCGCCGCTGTCGTCCATCAAGCACGCCGGCGCGCCGTGGGAGCTGGGCCTGGCGGAAACGCACCAGACCCTGCTGCTGAACAATCTGCGCAGCCGCATATATGTCGAGACGGACGGCCAGTTGAAAACCGGTCGCGACGTGGCGGTGGCCGCATTGCTCGGCGCGGAGGAATTCGGCTTTGCCACCGCGCCGCTCGTGGTGCTCGGCTGCATCATGATGCGCGTCTGCCATCTGAACACCTGTCCCGTCGGCGTCGCCACGCAGGATCCGAAGCTGCGCGCCCGCTTCACCGGCAACCCGGACCACATCGTCAATTTCATGCGCTTCATTGCGACGGAATTGCGCGAGATCATGGCCAAGCTCGGTTTCCGGACGCTGGAGGAAATGGTCGGCCGCACCGACAAGCTGGTGCCGTGGAAGGCCATTGAACATTGGAAGGCGCGCGGCCTGGACCTCACGCCGATCCTGCACCGGCCCGATGTCGGGCCGGAAGTCGGACGGTTCCGGCAGCAGGCGCAGGACCATGGCATCGACAAATCGCTCGACGCCACCGTGCTGCTCAAGCTCTGCGCGCCGGCCATCGAACGCGGCGAAAAAGTCGTCGCGGTCCTGCCCGTGCGCAACGTGAACCGCGTCGTCGGCACCATCGTCGGCAGCGAAGTCACGCGGCAATGGGGCGTCGCGGGCCTGCCCGAGGACACCATTGAACTGAACTTCACCGGCAGCGCCGGCCAGAGCTTCGGCGCATTCGTGCCGAGCGGCATGAAACTCGAGCTCGAGGGCGACGCGAACGATTATTTCGGCAAGGGTTTGAGCGGCGGCAAGCTGATTGTCTATCCGCCCAAGGGCTCCACCTTCGTCGCGGAGGAAAACATCATCATCGGCAACGTGGCGCTTTACGGCGCGACCGCCGGCGAAATCTTTGTGCGCGGCATGGCGGGCGAACGCTTTGCCGTTCGCAACTCCGGCGTCAACGCGGTCGTGGAGGCCGTGGGCGATCATGGCTGCGAATACATGACCGGCGGGCGCGTGGTGATCCTGGGCAAGACCGGCCGCAATTTCGCGGCGGGCATGAGCGGCGGCGTGGCGTATGTGCTGGATGAGGCGGGGGACTTTGCGACGCGCTGCAACATGGAACTCGTCGCGCTGGAAAAGCTCACCGACCCGGACGAAACCGAGGAGGTCTGGAAATTGATCCAGCGCCACCATGCCTACACGCGCAGCGACCGGGCGGCGAAGATTCTCGCGGACTGGAAGAATTTCCTCCCGAAATTCGTGAAGGTGCTGCCGCAGGACTACGCCCGCGTGCTGGCCTCGCTCAAGCGGGTGCAGTCGCAGGGCCTGAGCGGGGACGACGCCATCATGGCCGCATTCGAGGAAAATGTCAAAGGCGGCCACTGATCGAAACAACTTAATCCTAACCAAACAAGACGATGGGAAAGCCAACCGGATTTTTAGAGTTCCAACGCGAATTGCCCAAGGACCGCGCGCCGCTCGAACGCGTCGCTGACTGGAAGGAGTTCCACCTCCACCTGCCCGCCGCCGACCTGAAGAAGCAGGGCGCCCGCTGCATGGACTGCGGCACGCCGTTCTGCCACACTGGCCAGCTGGTCAGCGGCATGGCCAGCGGCTGCCCGATCCACAATCTCATTCCCGAATGGAATGACCTGGTCTATCGCGGCCTCTGGCGCGAGGCCCTTGACCGCCTGCACAAGACGAATAACTTCCCGGACTTCACCGGCCGTGTTTGTCCCGCGCCGTGCGAAGGCTCCTGCGTGCTCGGCATCAACGATCCGCCGGTCACCATCAAGAACATTGAGGTCAGCATCATTGACCACGGCTGGGCCAACGGCTGGGTCGCGCCCATGATCCCGAAGACGCGCACCGGCAAAAAGGTGGCCGTGGTCGGATCCGGTCCGGCGGGGCTTTCCGCCGCCGCGCAGATGAACAAGGCCGGCCACTCGGTCACGGTGTTTGAACGCGCCGACCGTCCGGGCGGCCTGCTCATGTATGGCATCCCCAACATGAAGCTTGACAAGAACGAAGTCGTCCTGCGCCGCATCAAATTGCTGGAGGCGGAAGGCATCCAGTTCGTCTGCAACACCGAGATCGGCAAGAATTATCCGGCAGAAAAACTGCAGAAAGAATTCGACGCCGTCATCCTCGCCACCGGCGCCACCCAGCCGCGCGATCTGCCGATTGAGGGACGGCCGTTGAAGGGGATTCATTTCGCGATGGAGTTTTTGACCGCCAACACCCGGAACCTGCTCGACGGCGCCAAGCCCGGCACGCAGATTTCCGCGGCGGGCAAGGACGTCGTGGTCATCGGTGGCGGCGACACCGGGACGGACTGCGTGGGCACTTCCATCCGCCACGGCTGCAAGGGCGTGGTGCAGGTGGAGATTTTGCCGCAGCCGCCGCTCGAACGCGCCAAGGATAATCCTTGGCCCGAATGGCCCAAGACGCTCAAGATGGATTACGGCCAGGAAGAGGCCGCCGCGAAATTCGGCGCCGACCCGCGCATCTATCTGACGACGGCGACGAAATTTGAAGGCGATGCGAACGGCCAGGTGAAGGCGGTGCACACCGTCCAGGTGAAATGGCAGAAGAACGACAAGGGCCAGTTCATCCCGAAGAATGTTCCCGGCACGGAAAAAGTCCTGTCAGCGCAGCTCGTGTTGCTGGCGATGGGTTTCCTCGGGCCGGAGCAGCCGCTCCTTGAAGCCCTCAAGATCGAGCGCGACCCGCGTTCCAACGCCCGGGCTGACTTTGAGAAATACACCACCAATCTCAAGGGCGTCTTCGCTTGTGGCGACTGCCGGCGCGGCCAGAGCCTCGTCGTGTGGGCGTTCAACGAGGGCCGGGGCGCCGCGCGCGAGTGCGATCGCTTTCTGATGGGCCACACCGAACTGCCCTGATATCTTCGGCTCCGCCGGAATATGCTGCAACCACTCGCCATTGTTTTCTACGAACGGCTCATGCCGGGCAGCCAACTCGTGAACCGGTTGCAGGACTTGAACTACCGCGTTCTCGCGCTCAACAATCCCGCCCTGCTTCATGCCACGGTGCGGCGCGAAATGCCGCTGCTCCTGTTCGCCGACCTGGCGGCGCGCGGCGATGTTTGCGGGGCCATTGAACGAATCAAGGCTGATGCCGCCACCAGCCATCTGCCGGTCATCGCGTTCGCGCCGGATCAAGACGCCGCATTGCTCGAGGCCGCCCGGAAAGCCGGGGCCAGTCTGACGGTTGGCGAAAGCGCGCTGTCGGGTCATCTGGACCCGTTACTGGAACAGGCCTTGCGCGTGGATTGACCCGGTTGGTTGCGGGCTCTAGGCTGAACCAAATGGCAAACGCCAAAAAACCAAAACGCAAGGCCACGCTGCTCGGCGTCGGTCTGGATTCCGACGGGCACAAGCGCATCACCACCGGGCCGAACTTTGCCCTAGTCGGTGGCACGCAGGAAACCCACGAGGTGATGACCGAAAAGGCCATAAAGATAAACGAGAAACTCAAGGCACGCGGCAAACGGCTCGAAACAGTCAGCCATGAGGAATTCGACGACATTGCCCATGAGGTCGGTCTGAAGAAATTTCCTGCCAAATGAGCCGGGGGCTCAAGGTAGTCGTGGTTTGGATGGGCGTGCTGGCGTGTTTGTCTTGCCAGTCGGCGCAAAACAGTTCCCCGGCGGATTGGCCGCCTTCACCGTTTTCATTGCCGGCCTCCACGGTGCCACAGTCAGCCTGGTATTCCCGCGATGCGGGCAGGGCGCTGGAACTTCACGCGGCCACGACCAACGTGGCGGCCAAACAGTTGCTGGCCGACATCCGGGACATGAAACAGAAACTGGCCGCGGTGGAGGCGGACGCCTGGCAAAAAGATCCAATGCTCCTGACGTGCGACCGGTTCATTGAGAAGACGCATGACTGGGTCATGGCGAAGCACCACCCCGAGATGGAAGCGGAAGCTAAATTTCTTTATTCCACCAATCCGGTCGTAGCCGGGCAGCTTCGCAAATTGGAGAATGATCTGTCGCACCTGATCAACTTGATGCTTTTGAAAGAGCTTGGCGACAACACCAATTTTACGCCCCTGATCCAATCCACGTTCGACAACCTGGACTTGATTCGCAAAGGGAACACCAATTCCGTGGCACAACCGGAACTGCAATCTTTTCCCTACTGGCAGTGTGATCGCATGATTGGTTATCGCCAGACCAACGCTCCGTCGCTGACCAATGCGTTCGCAGTGATTCGGCTGGAGTTCGTAATTTGTCTTCGCTGCGACGAGTTATGTTGGATTCGATGAAAGGATTGAAGGACTTGTCGCCAGTTGCTGAAGCTCCAGTTCTGGAAGAATTGTTTGTCGTGGCCTCAAACCAATTTCGACCCGAAGATTTCAAGCCTTTTATCGGGCATGCACATTTGAAAGCTGCAACCATTGGTTTAGGCAGCACGCGCAAAAATGAGGAAGCGCAGAAGCTGCTCGGCTTGCCCAAATGCGGAGGCTTCAAATCCAAGTTTATTTACAACTAATTTATTCCGATGAAAGTCACTCTGAACTGGCTCAAACCAACCGTTGTTTTCAGTTCTGCCGCGTGAAGCAGTTCTTCTCCACCCTGCCCCGCAATATCCTCGGCTGTTTCCAAGGGCGGATGATTCTCTGGCACGCAGTTTTCATCGCGCTCACTTTCGTCCTCGTCCGATCCGGGTTTGACTGGTTTTATTTCTGTTCCACCCGCAGTCCGGTGCTGCGCGACTGGATGTTTCCGTCCGCGCCGATTGGCGGGCTGGTGCCGCTCATCTTGCCGCTGACCCTAATCCTCACCGGCTTTGTCGCGATCAATGCCCGCACCGCGCTCACGGGCTGGGCCATCGGTCAGGCGGCGCTCATCGGGTCGCTGTTGTCCTCCAGCTACAAGGCGTTCACGGGTCGCGTCCATCCGGAACATTTCATCGGCGCGGACCTCAGCCATGATTTCCGGTTCGGCTGGCTGCGCGGCGGGATGTTTTGGGGCTGGCCGTCGTCGCACACCACCATCGCCTTTGCCATGGCGGTCACGGTGTTCACACTGTACCCGAAATCCCGCTGGCTGGGCGGACTGGCCCTGCTTTACGCGGTCTATATCGGCTTGGGCGTCTCGATGACCATCCATTGGTGCTCGGATTTCGTGGCGGGAGCCATTCTCGGCACGGTCATTGGGGTGGTGGTGGGGAAATCCTTTCGGCTCCCCCAACCAGGCTGAATCCCTGCCGCCGCGCCCCGATTTTGGCTGGTGCTACCGTGCCGCCCGGCCAAAGGTGGAACTCGATTCGCTATTCCCATCGACTCCTGATAGAAAACGACAAGGTTCAACTCGTCAGCACATTTTCCATCAGCGGACGCCGTTTTCCGTCAGCGGACGCCGATTTCCGTCAACGGACGCCGATTTCCAACGGAAAGCGCCGTTTTCCAGCGGAATTCGCGGATTTCCAACGGAACACGCCGATTTCCACCAGCATTCGCCGTTTTCCAACGGAACACGGCGTTTTCCAGCGGCATACGGCGATTTCCAACGGAAAACGCGGTTTTCCAGCAGAAAATGGCGATTTCCAGCGGGTCGGATTGTTCGGCAGCGCCCCAAAGACCGGCTTCGACGTTGATAGTCAACTTCTTACAGCCGGACGGGGCGGCGGTAGGAATATTGATGCCCCCGCTGAATCAAACGGCTTTCAAAGAATTTCCAGGAGGCTGCCGCCGCCAGAAAGGTGGCCGCCATGGAAACCATGGCCACGCCGGTGGCTGGCCAGCCGACACTGGCATAGGAAAAATGCGCGCTCCGGAACAGTGTCCCGACGATGGCCATCATGGGGCTGTGGATCAAATAAAGCCCGTAGGAGGTGGCGGCAATGGGCTTGAAGGCCGGCAGGCTCAACCAGCGGTGCAGGAGGCCGGCGGGATTCATCACGGCCAGCAGCAGGGTCACGGCAAAAAAGGCGTCCACCACGGAGTAGCCCAAGAACGCCATGCGGGGGTCCAGATGGCCGTCGCTGGCAAACAAAAGGGCGATGGACCCGGCGGCGGCCAGCCACCAGCAGACCCGCAGCCAGCGCATGCGGCCAATCAGCCAATGCTGGAAGCCCGGTTCCCGGTAGGCGAAGGCGCCGACCACGCCCATCAGCAGGGAATCCCACCGGCACGGCAGCAGGACATAGCAGGCCAGTCCGGCCCGGTCGCCGAATAACCACAGCAGACCACCGCGCAGCAAGGGCGCCACGACGATGGCCAGCGCGAGGAATTTTAACAGTTTTTCCCGGTCCAGATGGCGCACCAGCGGCGGCAGCAGCAGGTAGAACTGTTCTTCCACGGCCACCGACCAGGTCGGGCCCAGATAAGCCGGCACATTCATGGCCAGCACGGCGCCGACATTTTGCAAAAAGAAGGGACAAAGCCAGAGGGCGGCCACGGGCTGGCTGCCCAAGGTGTGACCGGCGAAGTAAGCCTGCAAACCCAAGCCCAGAACCAGCAGGCCGGGCACCAGAATCACGGCGTAAAGCGGCACGATCCGCAAAAACCGCCGGAGATAAAAGACGCGGTAATAATTGGCGGCGGTCCGCTGGTCCAGCAGAATGCCGCCGATCAGGAAGCCCGAAAGGACGAAGAACAAATCCACGCCGACCCAGCCCATTTCCGTGACGCGCCGGATGCCGGCCACCGGGGCGGCCGCCAGATGATGGCCCAATAACACCAGCAGGATGGCCACGGCCCGCAAGCCGTCCAACTCCGGCAGCCGGCCCGCCGCCGGTTTGGCTGGAGCCTCACCTTTCATGCACGCATCCGGGCCGGGAAAAGGCTGTATCGGGGACACCATTGGCGGCGGTTGAAATCACGCCGGCAAGGATAATCCCAAAACGGCCGGCTTCAATGCCGATTGCAACGCGCCCGCCCGCGCGGCCGCCAAAATGATTGATAAAGCGCAGCGCGCTGTTTAAGCTGATTCGTTTGAACGGCCGTCATTTTGGACGGCCAACCAACCCATTTTTACATGAAAGTTACGCTCAACTGGCTCAAGCAATACGTTGATTTCAACTGGTCGCCCGAGGAACTGACCGAACGGCTCACCATGCTCGGACTCGAAGTCGAGGGGGTGCAGAAAATCTCCGGCGCATTCGACGGCATCGTCGTGGCCCAGGTGATCACGCGCGACAAGCATCCCAACGCCGACAAGCTCTCCGTCTGCCGCGTGAACGATGGCACCGGCGAACGCCAGATCGTCTGCGGCGCGCAGAATTTCAAGGCGGGCGACAAGGTGCCGCTCATCCTGCCCGGCGCATCGCTGCCCATGAAGCCCGGCGACAAGGAGCCGTTCACCATCAAGGTCGGCAAGCTGCGCGGCGTGGAATCGCACGGCATGATGTGCTCGCACGAGGAGCTGCTGCTGGACCCCGAAGCCATCGGCCACAAAAAGGAGGAGGGCCTGCTCATCCTGCGCGAGGACGCGAAGGTCGGCCAGCCGTTCGCGGAATACCTCGGGCGCACCGGCGGCGACGTGGTCTACGATCTCGAAGTCACGCCGAACCGGCCGGACTTGAACAGCGTCATCGGCATCGCCCGCGAAATCGCGGCGGTGACGGGAAATGCGCTGAAGCTGCCCGAAGTCAGGCTTCAGGAATCCGAACCGAAAACGGAAACCCTGGTGGCCGTGCGGATTGAAGACGCGGAGCTTTGTCCCCGCTACACGGCGCGGGTGATCAAAGGGGTGAAAGTCGGGCCCAGTCCGGACTGGCTCAAAACCGCCCTGGAAAAAGTCGGCATCCGCAGCATCAGCAACGTCGTGGATGTGACCAATTACGTGATGCTTGAAACCGGGCAGCCGCTGCACGCTTTCGATTATCATCTCATTGCCAAAAGCGCGAGCGGCCAGCCGACCATCGTCGTCCGGCGCGCGGCTGCGGGCGAGAAATTCAAGACGCTCGACAATCAGGAACGCACGCTCACCCAAGAGATGCTGCTGATTGCCGACGAGCAAAAAGGCATCGCGCTGGCCGGCGTCATGGGCGGCGCGAACACGGAGATCAACGAACAGACCGCGGATGTGCTCCTCGAGAGCGCGTATTTCGCGCCGGTGAACATCCGCCGCACCAGCAAGCGGCTGAGCTTGCGCAGCGAGTCGAGCTACCGCTTCGAGCGCGGCGCCGACGCGGGCATTTGCGATTGGGCAAGCCAGCGCGCGGCCCAATTGATTTTGGAAACCGCCGGCGGCCGGCTGGCCCGGGAAGTTGTGGATGTCCATCCCCAGCCCGCCGGCTTGAAGCAAATCACCTTGCGCTTCTCCAAATCGAAAGACTTGCTCGGCATCGGCATTTCCCATGCGGAACAGATTTCATTTCTCACCCGGCTGGGCCTGGCGGTCACCGCGCAGCTGCCGGGCGAATGCACCTTCCAGATCCCGACCTGGCGCGTGGACTTGAAACGCCCCGTAGATTTGATCGAGGAGGTCAGCCGGCTTTACGGCGTGGAAAGAATCCCGGCCACCGCGCCGCGCGGTGCGCACGGCACGAACGAGTTCGACGCCATCTATGATCAAATCAGCGAAGCGCGGCGCATCCTCACCGGCCTCGGCTTGAACGAGGCGCAGGGGCAGACGCTGATCGCGAAGGCCGAAGGCCGGCTGCAAAATGAAGAGCCGGTCGCCCTCGACAACCCGCTGAGCAGCGACATGGACGGGCTGCGCCCGAGCCTGCTGCCGGGGCTGATCCACTCGCTGCGGCACAATGTCAGCCGCAAGAATTACGACGTGGCGCTGTTTGAAATCGGCCGCGTGTTCACAAATGCAAACGGCCAGACGAAGGAAAACCGCAACGTGGCGATCGCCATCACCGGCCAGCGCGCCCTGCCCTTCTGGAGCGGCGGGGAACGCGACGCGAAATTCGACGCCTACGATTTGAAAGGCCTCACCGAGGAGTTTCTGGAACAGTTCGGCCTGCGCGGCATCGCCTTTGGCAAGCGCGCGGAAAGCACGTCGCTGTTCCTGGAATCGGCCGCGGTCACGCTGGGCGGGAAACTGCCGCTGGGCGAACTCGGCCAGTTGCTGCCGCCCCTGGCCAAGAAATACGATCTGCGCGACGCGGCCTATCTCGTGGAATTCAACCTGGATCTGCTGATTTCAAAACGCAATCCCGCCAAGGCGTTCAAGGCGCTGCCGCAATTCCCGTCGAGCCGCCGCGATGTGGCGATGCTCGTGCCGGAAGCCACCACGCATGAGGCTGTTTTGCAATCCGTCAAACAGGCCAAGGCTGCGAACCTCGAAAGCGTGGAACTCTTCGACGTGTTCCGCGGCAAGGGAATCCCGGAAGGACAGAAAAGCCTTGCCTATGCGTTCACCTATCGCGCCAGTGACAAGACCCTGACGGATGCGGACGTGAATTCAGCGCATGAGAAAGTCCTGGGAACCTTGAAGACGCAATTAAAGGCTGAACTGCGCGCGTAATCACTCGCCCACACCCAGCGGCGGCATCGGACAATCCAGGGTGTCTGAAATAGCCCGAAGCAGTTCGGCTTCCGCCTCCAGGATCACGCCATCCGCGCCAACGACGCGGGCGCTGGCTTCAATCAAATTCTTTTTGATAATTGGCACGGCTTGGACCAGCCGGTTCAGCGCGGCGTCGAGCTGGTTCACCCCGCATTGCTCCGCCGGCAGCAATTGCAGCCCAAACTTTTCGGACGCACGCAAATACGGTGCGCCGGCGGCAAATGCCCTTTGGATTTCGGCCGCGTCGCTGCTGCCGACGTTGGCCAGCGCGGACAAGACCACGGCGCAGTCCGGCACGAGCGGCTTGAGCGTGTAAAACTGCACCGTTGACGGACGCGACTGGCCAAACTTCGGCGCGAGGTGACGCAGCACGATCTTTTGGAGGACAAATTCAAACAACTCTAGCTTGCCGTCGCTGCCGATGAGCCAGCGGATCGTCTGCGAAAAATGATTAAACTGGCCGGCGTCCAGTTGCCGCAGCGCCGGTAACGTCAGATTAACAAGCGGCAACCGCGCATGGGTGGCGGCGGTTGAGACCTCAGGGAACAGCGCGATGGTTTTTTCAGAAACCGCCGGCGTTGCGCGATCAGCCAGACCGGCCAGCTGCGTGGCGCGCACCGGTTCATCAGGACTCAACAGCAATGCGTAAATCAAGGCCATAGCATCCAGCGGTTCACGCGCGGTCGCCTTCAGATTTTCCGACAAGGCATCGCGCATCTGCTCGGCGTATTTCAGATGCATCGGCGTGGGATTGCCGAGATTGGGCAGCACCGAATTCGATTGAATGACGGCCGGGGCGTCGCTCCCGGCAGCGACGAGAATACCCGGTAGCGGTTGATTAAATATCGGCTGGCTGCGCTTTTGCGCCGGTCGTTGCAACAGCTCGTCAATGCGCTCATCCGGCAGGGGTTTAAATTTCCCATCCCAGCCCGGGTCAATCGCCCGGATGCGTTTTTCCAGCGGCGGATGCGTGGCGAACACATCAAAAAACGAGTCGGCCAGTCCGTTGGCGAAAAACAAGTGGCTCGCGTCGGAAGCGTGCGGCGAGTCGAGGTGCGAACCGGCGCCGCCGATTTTCTGGAGCGCGCCGGAAAGCCCGCCGGGGTTGCGCGTGAACTGGACCGACGAGGCGTCGGCAAGAAATTCACGCTGGCGGCTGACGGCGGCCTGGATCAGTCGTCCGAACAAAAGGCCGAGCGAGCCGATGATCAATAGCAGGATGCCAACAAAGGGCAGCGGGTTCTTGTCGTTGCCGCCGCTGCGCGCCTGCAACAAAATCCGGCCGATCGTGGCGATACAAAAGATTCCGAACAGGATGCCGATGAGCCGCAAATTCAGCTTCATGTCGCCGTTCAGAATGTGACTGAACTCGTGGCCGATCACGCCCTGCAGTTCGTCGCGGGAAAGTTTCGACATGCAGTTGCGCGTTACGGCCACGGCTGCATCGCTCGTCGAATGGCCGGCGGCAAAGGCGTTGATGCCCTCCTCATTTTCCAGAACATAGACCTGCGGCATCGGCACGCCGGACGCGATGGACATTTCCTCGACGATGTTGAGCAGCTTGCGTTCGTCGGGATTGTTAGTGTTGGACGCGATAAGCCGTCCGCCGAGCGATTCCGCCAGCGCGCCACCGCCGCCCGACAACGCCATCGTTTTGTAAGCGCTGGCCAGAAAAATGACGGCGATGGTGCCGAGCGCCACGCCGGCGAACAGCTCCGGATTCCATAGCGCCACCGGCGGCGGCGCGACGTAATGCTGGTGCTGCTGCTTGATGCCAGCGCAATAAGTGACAAACAACGCAACGCCGTAAAGCATCACGATCATTGAGATGACCGCGAGCGCGAAATAGCCGATCAACTGCTTCGTTTTGCGCCGGGCGTGATCTTGTTGCGCGAAAAAGTCCATTGCCGTTACGATGTTGGATTTACGATTTACGAGTCCTCCAGCAATTCACGACCGCCCGTAAACCGAATATCACAAATCGTAAATTCAGGGCCGCCGCTAAATTCAAGAGAACGAAACTTTGGGCGCGTCTTTCTGCTCCGGCTTGTCGATGACGAAGAGTTCCGCCGGGCCGAAGTTGAACGTATTGGCGATCAGGTTGCTCGGGAACACTTCGCGGTCGGTGTTGTAAGTCATCACCGAATCGTTGTAAGCCTGGCGCGCAAAGGAGATCTTGTTCTCGGTCGAGGTCAGCTCCTCGGTAAGCTGCATCATGTTTTGATTGGCTTTCAGGTCGGGATATTGCTCGCTCACCATCATCAGCCGGCTCAACGTGCCACCGAGGCCGCTTTCCGCCGTCGTCAGATTTTTCATTGCGGTGGCATCGCCGGGATTGGCGGCGGCGGCTTTCGACGCGGCGTAAGCGATGTTCCGAGCCTCGGTCACAGCTTCGAGCGTGCCGCGCTCGTGTGCCATGTAACCCTTGGCGGTTTCGACCAGGTTCGGAATCAGGTCGTAACGGCGCTTGAGCTGCACGTCAATCTGCGCGTAGGCATTTTTATAGCGGTTGCGCATCGTAACCAGCTTGTTGTAAATACCGACCACCGCCATCGCGATCACGATAGCCACCACAACCAGACCGCCCAGCACCACCAATGCAATAATTCCTGCAGTCATAATAATTCTTTCGTTAAGTTCACTGACAGTTTCACCGAAACACGCCGACGGGCAATGATAATTTCCGTGAAAAATCGGAATTCCTTGCCACGGCCACCATTACGGCACGACCTCCACCGGCAATCCGATCCACGCCAATTTCACTAGATACTCCGCATCCCAGTTCGCCAGCCGGAAGCAGCCATGTGATTCCGTGCGCCCGACCTGCTCCGGCGCTGGCGTGCCATGGATACCGTAGCCGGGTTTGTCCAGACTGATCCAGGCAACGCCGACCGGATTGTTCGGACCGGGCCGCAAAATCAATTTATGGCCTATGGCCTGCGCCTCCGGCGATTCGGGAAACACGGCTGGATCAAACGTGTAATTTGCCGGGAACGCGATGCCCTTCACTTGCAATTCTCCGACTGGACGTTTCTCAACTTTCGCCGCAATACTGCACGGACAATGCAAAAGCAAATTCGTCTCCGCATCGAACGCCTCCAGATATTTCCCCGATAAATGAATGATAACGAACGCCGCCTTGTCCGCCGGTGCAGGGTAATTCACATCGGGAATCTTCAAAACCGCCCCTGCAGCCACGCTGGCCCAGTCCACGCCGGGATTCAGCTTCTGGACAAGCAGCGGATGCGCGTGAGCCTTTTCCGCGACGAGTTCCAAAATCGTCTCGTAATCGAGCGCCGTCTGCTGCGATTTCGCGAGCCAGGTTTTGCCGAGCGGCTGCAGACGCGCGAGGTCATTGGTCGTCACGAGGTAATCCGCCAGCAACGGCGCGTCCAGCGTAAGCCGCGCCCGGGTGTTGGTATCGAGCGTGCCGCCTTTCGATATGCTTTCCGAATGCTGGAAGGCGGCAATGGCGGCGCGCGTCTGCGAGCCGGTCGCGCCGTCAATGGAACCCGGCGAAATCGCGCGGCGCGCCATTGCGATTTGCGCCTCGAGCATTCCGCGGACAGGCCGGGGAAATTCCGTTCCATCATTGACGGGCAAAACTGCGGTTGCATTTTCAGCCGGTGGTGGGGCAGCCTGAGTTGAACCAGCTTTGACAGCCACCCTGCCCGATTCCACTTGTTTCACGACGGGTACGCCCAGCAACGGTGAAACCCCTTTATTCACCGCCACGGCAGATTGCCGTGGCGGGTGCTTGAACGTTTTTGGGAGATGCCTTTGATGCCACCACAACCAGCCCACTCCGGCAAGGATGACCAGCAACACCAAAACAGCTAGCAGATCTCCACCGCGATAGCGGCCCCGGGCCGATGATTTTTCCAGAACTGGCACAAGGCCATTTTAGCCACAGCGAAGCGGCCAACCCAAGATTGAAATCATGCGCCCAACCGCTGCGTCGCATCGCAGATCAGTCCCGCCGCGCTATCGTAGCCGACGCGGCTCGTATTGATGACCAGATGGTAATGCAACGGGTCGTTGATGTCGGCGTGGAAATAGGTTTTGAGATAACGGGCGCGGGCCTGCTCTTCTTCCAGGCAGAACCGGCGCGCCTCCGCCGGCGTCTTGCGATCATCGTGGCAGATACGCTCGATGCGGTCGTCAAGCGGCGCCACCAACCGCACATGCAAAACGTGCGGCAGCTTGGCCGTAACGATATTGCCGGCCCGGCCAATGAGAATCACGCCGCCAAGCTCCGCCAGCTGGAGCATGGTCTCAGCGGTTTGCTGGACGATGGTCTGCGCCGGCGGGTGCACGCCAAAAATGTCGGCAATCGTGTCTTCGATCTGCGAAGCCCGGTCCTCCGGGAGGAATTTTGCGAGATACTTCGGCAGTTTGTGATCAGCCAGCACCTTGTCCATCAACTCGCGATCAAACACTGTCCAATTCACGCCCGGCACCGGCGCGTGCTGCTGGAGTTGGCTCGCCAGTTTTTCCGCAACGTGAACCGCGCCGCAGCCCGCCTGGCGGGAAATGGTTACGGCCCGCCGGATTCCAACCGGCACCGCAGCCTTTGTCGCCGACGCGGTCTGGCTGTTAATGAAAGAATAGCAACGATCCAAGCTGGCGTTAATCATATATCACCTCATGTTTCCTAAATCACATTATCTCCTGTCGGACGGCGAATTCAAGCCACGCCGGACGATTTGCAATAAACTAATCAATATAATAACCGTTACTCCCGCAGCAGCATCTCGTGGTAGGCCCCGGCGATCCGCCCTACCAATGGCGACGGCGCAACCGTTTCGCCATCAAACGACACCACCGGCACTAATCCCCATGCGCTTTGGGTCACAAAAATCCCTTCAGCCTGGCGCAATTGTTCCAGTTTGATGATGCATTTATCCGTGGTCAGGCCAAGCGCCTGGCAGATCTCCAGCACGACCGACCGCGTGATGCCGGGCAACGCACCGCAGCCCGTCGGCACGGTGCAGATCGTGTCCTGATAAACCCAGAAAAGATTACCGCCCGCCGTCTCCGTCACCTCGCCGTTCGTGTTCAACAGCAAAGCTTCGTCGGCGCCACGGTCATTCGCCTCGGCTCGCGCAAGCACATTAAGAATCTTGCTGGTCGTCTTGAACGCGGCCAGCGCGTCCCCGGCCGGAATGCGGAACGAAGACGTGACCAAACTCCATTGCAAAGGCTCACGGGCATTCGGCGCCGGCAGCGGATGCACCGTCATCGCCAGCGTGGGCATCCCGGCACGCTCGATGCCATAACCGCGCATCCCCGCGCCGCGCGTCAGCGTCAAGCGAAGCACCGCATCGGCGAAATCATTTTCCCCTATCAACTGCTCGGCGAACTGGTGCAATTCTTTCGGCGAATACGGAGGCGCGATCTTGAGAAATTCCGCGCCGCGCGCCAGGCGTTCGAGGTGCTGGGCCAAACGGAACGGCCGGCCGTGCGCCACTCGCACCGTCTCAAACAACCCGTCGCCAAGCAGGAAACCGCGGTCGTTCAAAGGAACCATCGCTTCCGCCTCGGGCACAAATTTTCCGTTAATAAATACTACCATGAAATAAATTAACCCGTCCCCGGATCATGTTTTGATTAACCCAACCAACGTTGGAATTCAAGCTTGGGTTGGTTTGAACGGGCCAGCCAAGGCTTGGACTCCATCTTCATCAAAGTTTATCGCGGCCAAAAAGCCCGCCGCCTTCGCCAGCGTTTCCTCGTATTCGGCTGCGGGATTGGAATCAGCCACGATGCCAGCGCCGACATTGAAATGAATCCCGCCCGGCGTGCAAATGGCCGTGCGGATGACGATATTCAACTGACTTTCGCGATTAAAGCCAAGATAGCCTAGCGCGCCGCAGTAAGGCCCGCGAGACACCGGCTCAAGTTCGTCAATAATTTCCATGGCCCGAAACTTAGGCGCGCCGGTGATGCTCCCTCCAGGGAAACACGAGGCGAACGCGGCAAAATGCGTCACATCCTTACGCAGCCGGCCTTCAACCGTGGAAACAAGATGCTGAACCTGTGCGAATTTTTCCAACCGCGCCAGCTCCGGCGTCTGCACCTGACCATATTCGCAGATTTTGCCCAGATCATTTCGCAACAGATCGGTGATCATCACGAGTTCGGCCAACTCTTTCGCGCTGGTCTGAAGTTCGTAGGCAAGCTGCGCGTCGCGCGTTGGGTCAGCATCGCGCGGTCGCGTGCCTTTGATCGGCCGCGTGACAATCTGCGATGCGCTCATCCGCAGAAACTGCTCCGGCGAGGATGAGGCAATCTGGAATTCACCGCAGTCGAGAAACGCAGAAAATGGCGCGGGCGAAACGGTGTTAAGTTTTCGGAACATTTCCCAGCCAGAGAATTCAGCCGGGACCGTGAGGCGCTGCGAAAGGTTGACCTGATAAACGTCTCCGGCCCGGATGTATCGCTGCACGCGCTCGATGGCCGCGATTAATTCAGCGCGGGAGAGGCTCGATTGCCAGCCGGACGCATCACCCCGGGCGCGCCGCCTGCGCCCCCCCCCCGCCTCGACAAACCCTGTGCGGTCTATTCCCCCTTCACTGACAGCCGCCAACTTGCTTCGCCAGAATTCCAGCTGTCCTTTTGCCCGCGCCTCACTGCGCGAACCATCGGCGTTCAAACCGGTGGAGACGATGCATACTTTTCCCAGGCGATGATCAAAGACAACCACGCTTTCGTAGAAACCAACATGGCAGTCGGGTAGTTCCAAATCGTTCACCGCCCGGCGCGGCAGCTTCGGCTCCGTGAAATCTTTCAGGTCGTAGCCCCAGTAACCAAATGCACCGCCCAGCGGAAAGGGCGAATCAATCTCGTCGAGCAGTTCACACTGCGACATGAGCGCGTCAAGCAGATGCCACGGGTTGCCGAACTGAACGTGATGGGCGGCGGGTGACGGATGATGCGTGGTCTCGCAACGCGAACCCAAGGAGCGAAAGGTGAGAAACGGATTGGCGGCGACGAAAGAGTACCGCGCCGACGGTGAATCAAACTGCGACGTCCGCAGCAACAACACCCCACGTTCGCCGCGGAGTTGTTCGACGAGCGTTTCGGGCGTGGCTGCGGTTGGGATTTCCTGAAGCAGCGGGCGCATTTTTACGAAAACGCCTTGGGCAGCACGCCAGGCGTGCCAAGGCGGCGTTCGTAGTCGCGGATCAATTCCACGACTTCCTCCGGGCTGTCGGTAACGGACACAAGATCGAGGTCGACGGGGTTGATGAATTTATTTTTTTGCGCCAGCTCCTTTTTCATCCATTGCAGCAAGCCGCTCCAATGTTCGCGCCCGAAGAGCACCAGCGGGAATTGCGGAATGCGCTCCGTCTGCACCAGCGTGATGACCTCAAACAATTCATCCAGCGTCCCGAAACCGCCGGGCATATAAACAAAACCGAGGCTGTATTTCACGAAACAAACCTTGCGCGCGAAGAAATAATGAAAATGGATCGGCACGTTGGTGAAGCGGTTGCCGGTCTGCTCATGCGGCAGCTCGATATTAAGGCCGACGGATTTGCCACCCGCCTGCGCCGCGCCCTTGTTGGCGGCCTCCATGATGCCGGGACCGCCGCCGGTCACAACGGCGAGGTTATGCTGCGCCAGCCCCTTGGCGATTGCCGTGGCAGCCCGGTAATATTTATCGTTTGGCTTGGTCCGGGCCGAGCCGAAGATGGTCACTGCCGGGCCGACATGGGACATGGTTTGGAAGGAGTCCACAAACTCGGACATGATGCGGAAGATGCGCCATGGATCTTCCTGGATAAAACCGTTGCCATTGCTCATGGTCGAAACAATAGACCCATCAGCCAAATGAAACAAGCCGGAGAAACACTTTCCCGCAGGTTGGACATACCCGCTTCCGACCAAGCCAAAACTTCACTCAATTTCATGACGAATTTGCTTTCCGCCGCGGCTGAACGAAAATAGATTTGCTTCATGCGACGGGTCGCGCTTTCGCTCCGGTGCTGGTTCAATGCCGGCCTCGGCCTGATTTATCCGGAAACCTGCCAGCTCTGCCGTGTCCGGCGAGCCGAACCGCGCGACGGACTGGTCTGTCCCCAGTGCTGGGCGCAGGTCCGCTTCATCCGCCCCCCGTTCTGCGAACGCTGCGGCCTGCCGTTCCACGGCGATTTGACGACGACGTTTGAATGCGCCAACTGCCGCGAAATGAAGCTGCATTTTTCCTCCGCCCGCTCGGCAGCGGTCGCCCGTTCGGTGGTGCTGGAGGCGATTCATCGCTTCAAGTATTCTCATTCGCTCTGGTTTGAGGATTTTCTGGCCGGCCTGCTGGTGCGCGAAGCGGCGCCGGTGCTGCAAAAGGAGGACTGGGATTGCATCGCGCCCGTGCCGCTGCATCCACTCAAGCTCCGCGAACGCGAATTCAACCAGGCGGAACGTCTCGCCGCCCATTTGTCCCGCGCCACGAACATTCCACTGGATTGTAAATCCCTCCGGCGCATCGCCCCCACCGCCACCCAGACACGGCTCGCCCGCACCCAGCGCGCGGCCAACATGCGGAACGCCTTTGCCGTCTGTAAAGGCGCCCAGCTGGACGGGCAACGCATCGTCCTGGTGGACGACGTTTTCACCACCGGCGCGACCACCAGCGCCTGTGCGGAGGCTTTGCGCAAGGCCGGCGCGGCGGATGTTTGCGTCTGGACAGTGGCGCGCGGAATTTGAATAATCTGGTCAATCATGGCGACCAAAATTCTGACCAAATCGAAAATGGGTGTGGACCAGGTGGAGCCGGCGCTGACGCCGCCCACGGAAGGACCGACGTTGCCCAAGAAGCCGCAGCTCGGCGCCTCCAACTCCCGCAAACGCGAGATCCCGGAGGGCCTCTGGATCAAGTGCCCGTCCTGCAATGCGATGCTTTTTGACAAGGAACTGGATGCCAATCTCAAGATCTGCCAGAAATGCAGCCATCATTTCCCCATCGGCTCCCGGGAACGGGTTCATTCCCTCGTCGAGACCTGTTCCTTTGAGGAAATGGACGCGGACATGACCAGTGTGGACGTGCTCGGATTCAAGGGCGTCGCCACTTACAAGTCCAAGCTCGACGCCTATCGCAAATCCACCACCCTCAAGGACGCGGTCGTCACCGGCATCTGCAAGATCGGGCCGCACCGGGTCGCGCTCGGCGTGATGGACTTTGGCTTCCTCGGCGGCTCCATGGGTTCCGTGGTCGGCGAAAAGCTCACGCGACTGATTGAACGCGGCACCGAAGGCCGCCTGCCCGTCATCATTATTTCCACTAGCGGCGGCGCGCGAATGTATGAAGGCATGTTCAGCCTCATGCAGATGGCCAAGACTTCGGCGGCCCTCGCCTACCATGCGCAGGCCCGTTTGCCTTACATCAGCGTCCTCACGCATCCGACCACTGCCGGCGTGATGGCCAGCTACGCCAGCCTCGGGGATTTGATCCTGGCCGAGCCAAAGGCGATGATCGGCTTCGCCGGACCGCGCGTCATCAAGGACACCACACAGGCCGAACTGCCGCCGGGATTTCAGACCGCCGAATTTCTCCTCGACCACGGTTTGATCGACACCATCGTGCCGCGCAAGGAGATGAAGGACCGGCTGGTGGAATATCTTGATTACGTCACCACCGGGATAAAAGCCGCCACGGCGCAATAATTGATAATGCCTGTTTCATCGCTGAAACAGGCATTACCTTTTTTCTTCTCCTGACGGACTTATGCGTCCGTTTTATCTCCAGCCGCCGCGGATGAACACATGTACCCCGCCGCGATATTCATAGTGATGCGGCACCCACACTACGCCGGGCCGCGGGGGACGTTCCCAATGACCGCGTTGCCACACCCAGTGATTCCGCCACAACCAGCTGCCGCCAATCCACACATAATGCGGCCCCGGTGACACCGTCATCGTTTCGACAATCAACGGCGGCGGCGCCTCGGTCACGACCACTTCCGCGCCAACCGGTCCCGCCGGGGGTGCGCCCGGCTGGCGATAGACCACCCGCTCGCGATACACGCACCCGGTCGCCAGAAAGGTTCCCGCCAGCAGCAGCAGTCCCAGTTTGGAAAAAGATAACTTATTCATACGAATCATAAGACGCCACCCTGCCAAAAATGTTTCAACAAAATGGACTCCGGCAACAAGGTCAAATACCCGACCCGAATTCTCCCGCCAGCGCGCCTTCTCAGCTTTTTAAAAGCCGCTTCAATCCGGGAGCGGGCCGGGCGGCTCGGCCGCTTGCGCCTCCTCTTCCAATATCCGGGCGAAATAAAAACATCCGGCGGCCATGATCACAGTCGCCACCACGATGAGGAACGCCTGTGTATCCGGCTGCTTCAGGCCGTTGAGCATGTCATCCATCAAGACGCCCTCCTTGCCGTAAAGCATTCCCATCTGCCGCTTCTCCGCCTTGAAATAACCCGCCATCGAGGGATCATCCGCAAGGTTCGCCGCCCGCGTTCCCAGCCAATACACCACGCCCGCCGCGACCAATCCCAGCACCACAAGGACAATTCCGGTTAACCGATAACGCCGCACCCGGCGTCGGGCGGGAGAAAGGGGATTTTGAGCTGGCGCATTCACCGTCATTTTCAAAAGAGCTTCCGTCAACGCGCCCGACCGGTCGAGTAAAAAGGCTTTCCATCCAGTCTCGACCTCGCGCGCCACGCCAATAAATCAATTTACTCAGGTGCATCCGGTTGGCCGTTTAATGCGCGGGGCTGTCGGCGTAATGCTATTCCCGGATGAGACTCCTGATTGATTCCGGCCGGATTCAGGGTATATTACATCGGAATTTCCGGCAATGGTCAGGCTTTGCCGACCCAAGAACCGCAAGATTTAATGACGAACAATTCCATATCAAGCTCTGGCAAGCTTCAACCCACGGTTGAGGTCTGGCGGGAAATTGTGGCCCGCTATCAGCGGCCTTCCACCTCGCGCGCGTTGTGGCAGATCATGAACACCGTCATCCCTTATGGTGCAGTTTGGTATTTGATGTATCTGTGCCGGCCCGTCTCATGGTGGCTGGTGGTGCCGCTGGCGGTGCTGGCGGGGGGATTACTCGTGCGGGTGTTCATCATCTTCCACGACTGCGGGCACGGCTCGTTTTTCCACTCCAAACTCGCCAACAATACGGTGGGCGTGATCGCCGGGTTGCTGACATTCACCTCTTATTATCATTGGCGCTGGGAACATGCCATCCACCACAGCAGCGCCGGCGACCTGGACCGTCGGGGCACGGGGGACGTGTGGACGATGACGGTGCAGGAATATCTGGAGTCATCGCGCTGGAAACGGTTCGCCTACCGGCTGGCCCGCAATCCGATCGTGCTGTTTATCATCGCGCCGCTGTTCCTCTTCCTGATCTGGCAGCGGTTTCCGTCCCTGAAAGCTGATCGGCGGGAACGGCATTCCGTGTATGCGATGAATGTGGCCATCCTCGCCATGGCAATCATTTTGAGCCGGGTGTTCGGCTTCCAGGCGTATCTGCTGATCCAGTTGATCGTCCTGATGGTGGCCGGCAGCGCGGGCGTATGGTTGTTTTATGTGCAGCATCAGTTTGAAGGGGTTTACTGGGAACGGGGCGACGACTGGAATTATACGGCGGCGGCGCTGCAAGGCAGTTCCTTCTACAAATTGCCCCGCATCCTGCAATGGTTCTCCGGCAACATCGGTTTCCACCACATCCATCATCTGAGTCCGCGCATCCCCAATTACAATCTGGAACGCTGCCACCGGGCCAACCCGCTCTTTCAGTCGGTGAAACCGATCACGCTGTTTGCCAGCATGAAATCATTCACTTACCGGCTCTGGGATGAACAGGGGCGGCGTCTCGTCGGCTACAGCCACTTCAAGCAACTTCGGAAACAATCCCGCCCGACGCCCCAGTCCTGAGCCGCTGGTTCCGGCGGGCTGGGTTCATTGCAAATCGTCAGTGTCCGCGACGCGAAGTCGGAAGCCGGGCATGCTGATTCCACGCCGCACGCGGATTCATTTTCGGGACGGTTGGGTTTCGAGCCAACCGCCGTTATTTGCCGGTCTTGAGGGCGGTCAGATTCTTCGACGCCTGGTCAATCAATCCGTAAAGCTGCGATAGCTGGGTCGAGGATAATGCGATCCGGGGATAGTCGCCGTATTGCAGAAACATCTGGATGCCGCCGTTCTTCCGGACGCTGTAGGCAAACACCCGCAAGCCGGACTTGGTGGTGTAACTGGCTTCGAAGCTGGGCAGGCTGGTCACATCGTAACTGATTTTTAGAAGGTAATCCATGCCGGCGAGGAGCGAGTCGATCTCGTCATCATCAATCAGGATTCTTTGCTTCGGCAGCGGGTTCGCTTCAATCTCGACGCCCAGGCCATAAACCTTATGGCCGGAACCGGCGTCCGCGGTTTCCTTGCTGCGCACTGAGATCACCGCCGCCCCCATCGACACCGAGCCGACCTGGCCAAAGCCCTTGACGATGGTGACGCCCGTCTGCGCCTCAAATACCCCGATCAGGGTCTTCATGGCGTTGGTATCCTGGGCCGAAGCCGTCAGGGCAAAAGCGCAAAGCGCAATCATCTGAATGAGCGGTTTTTTAATCATAAATATCCTGCCAAATTGGAGCTGACCCGTTGCATTGTCTACCCATCAAACTCCAATTCAACGGTAAAGTTGCGCCAATCATATACTGCCCCTGCTGGGCAGGACTGAACCCGGGCGGTGGTTTATGCCGCAGGCTTTGCCTTGGCCAACTGTTTCCAGGCGCGCTCACCATAAACCCCCGCCTGCTTCGGATCGAACCTATGAAAACCAACCGCGGCTGCCGGTGAACGCCGGGGCAGGGTCACATCCGGCCAGACCCCGAGGAGGAATTGACCGTCCGTCAGGATGGAGCCGGCTTCGTGGCCGGCCTGCTGCCACGACGAAAGATCGCCGGTGGGAAAAAGTTTACCCGCCCGGCCGCTGACAACGAAGCAATTGCTCCGGCTCTCGAATTGAATCTGGCTCCACGGCCCGGTGAAGAAATCGGCATTGGAACTGATGATGAGGTTGTGTTCGAGCGTGAAGGAAAGATGGTTTTCCACCCGCGTCGCCTGCATGGGCGGGCCCGAGCTGAGGGCGAAGATGTTGTTCGCGATGTAATTCGTCGCCCCGTAATGCTGGTGAAACGCGCCGCCCGTTCGGGGCGCCACGCAGGTGCAGTTCCATACCAGATTGCTTTCGATCCGCCAGCCGGTGCTGCCTTCATCCGGGTAAATCCCCCAGCCGCCGTAATCATGGGCGCGCACCTCGTAAAAGACGTTGCCCACGCACGCGCTGCCGGGACTGACGCCCAGTGTGTAAATGCCGCCGAGATCGCTCAACACCCCCTGTCCGATCTGATGCACGCGGTTGAACGCGATTAGATTCGTCCGCGCCAGGCTCGGGCCATAGCCCCAGGTCCAGCCCACCGAGATGCCCGTGTAAAACGTGTCGCTGATGTCATTGTGCGTGACGCGATTGTCCGGACTCTGCCCGATCCACACCCCGACCGCGCTGGGATGCACCCGCCCGCAGCCGCGGATGATGTTGTTATCCACAATAATTCCGTCCGTGGCCCGGCCCGCATCATAGCGGATGTCCGGCTCGCCGATGCGAACGCCCCCCGCTCCCAGATCTGCCAGCAAAGAATGCTCCAGGCGGCAGTCGTGGCACCGATGCCGGAACCAGATGCCGTAAGTGCCGGTATGTGCAATCTCGCAATCATCAAAAGTCACCCCGCTCGCGCCATCCAGCTCGATCGCCGCGCCCTGCTTCGCCGCCGCCTGAACGGGCGGACAACCTGCCGCCGGCATTTGATAACCGGCATGCTGAAAGCGCAGCCCCTGGAAATGGATCCCGGCCGCGTCGCGAATCTCGAGGATGCGCCCGACCATGGGCGCAACGATTTCCGGCGCGCGCTCACCCGGTCGCGGCCGATAACTCACTTCTCCCGCCGCGCCGAGAAACCAGCTGCCGGGCTGCGACAAACCCGTCCGGATGTTTTCGAGGATGAACCGGCTTTGCGTGTTCCACGGATTCCACGGCTTCATCTGCTCCCCCTCGACGGTGAGGGTGCCCGCCGCCGCATCCACCGAAGCCACCGCATACCGGCTCGTATCCCATTTGTGAAGGACCAGCAACTGCACATCCGCCAGCGCCACCCCGCCGGCCGCCGTCAGCGCGGCGAGGGCCGCCGCCGGAACCCCGATGGTGATGCGCGCCCGATCATTGGGCAGCTTATCCTCCTTCACACTGGTGATGTTGAAATAACCTTCCAGCGGCGCCCGGGCGCGAATGGCCCGCCGACCATTGACATAAAGCTGTTCAAAGCGAAGGTCCGTCACGGCGCGCCAGAGTCCATTCTGGTCCGGCGTGAACCGTTGGATGCAAGTTCCGCCGCTGATAAGCGTCTTTGCAGAATCACGCGCCATCCAAATCTCCTTGCCATCCGGCGCAGCCAGCACCAGGGGTTCAGTCAGCGAATACACCCCGGGCGCAAGCCGGATCGTCGCCGGCTCCGCCGAATGCCCCGCCGCGCGCCAGGCGCGGACCGCTTCGCGGGCAGCCATGAGCGTGTTGGTTCCGGGGACAGCCTCAAAAATCGTCGTTTTGGGCTGGGCAAGGCGATATCCCTGCGCGCTGGCCGGCATTCCGGCCAAGGCCATCGTCAGAACCAGCGGCACCAGCGCGGCGGCCACGGCCGGCATGATCAACTTGAACAGGATTAACGAAATAAACCGAAGCCTGACCTGTAAATTTCTGACGGGCTGACGAAAATTAATCCATTTCACCCGTTCAGCCTCCTGCAATACGCGCGACCCGTCGAGTATAAACCCACAAGTTCTCGCCACGGTTCTCATCCATCCGCTTGACCGGCGGAACACCCCGCCAACCAACGGAAAAGTCATGTGTTTAACCCCGGATGCGATGAGAGAAAATGCAAAACCATCGTGAATCATTTCGGATTTCACCCGGAACCAGAGAAAACTATTGGCGCTAAATTTAAACCAGCTCCATGAAATCGCCGTCCGCACCTGTGTATTTCGATTTCATTTGGAGCTATTCGCGAATTAGCTCCAAACAACCGGAAACAAACGTCGTGATTTTTCCGAAAAATTGGAGCTGATTCAATTTTAGCACCATAAAATCACCGGTCGAACACGTGCCAAAAGACTATGTTAGGAGCTATTTTGCTTTTAGCTCCATATGCCAGCTGTGGAACGTCGAGACATTTCAGTTTGTTTGGAGCTAAACCAAAAAAAGCTCCTTCAATTTCCACGGAGTACAGCCATTCTCCGGGAATATAGATGGAAATATAAGTATCTCTTTGGCAAAACCGGGACTAAGGTGCGTTATTTCCCGCTGGAACGACGAAGTTTCCTGCCACAACCCGAAAGGATTAAATATGCAAACATTCAAACTGGATTTTCGCAACCGATCCGCCGCCGATCAGCTTCATATCTGTGAACATGCGGTGAGAAGCATCACCCGGCTGAAGCCGGAAGAGCGGGGTGACGTGGAACTGGACAAATTGACCGCCACCGTTGCCGGTGTCCGCACCAGTTTTGACCGCGTAATCTGGCTGCGCTCCGAATTGAAGATGGAAATTGACCAGCGCGATGGCCGCTTGCGCGCCGCTCGCGCGCAGGTCACCAGCAGTTGCAGTTCGGTTTCATCGGCATTGAATTATGATCCCGCCGCCATGCTGGGCGCCGGCCTGGTTCTGCCCAAACCGCGTTCACCCGTGGGCCGGCCGGCGATGCCCGACGATTTCCGCGCCGAACCGAGCGCCGTGGAGGGCGAAGCGCGGCTGCGCTGGCACCGCACCGTGCGCCGCTGCATGTTCGAGGTGGAATTGCGCCGGGATACCGACGGCGAAAGCGGCTGGAAACATTACGATGGCAATTTCCGCCAGAGCATGTTGGTGAAAGGGCTGGAATCCGGCATGAAATACTGGGTGCGTGTGCGCGCCATTAATGCCCACGGCAAAAGCCCCTGGAGCCAGCCCGTGTCCGTGAGAGCCAAATAATCCCCGGCCGGTTTCTACTGCGCCGCCCTGCCCCGGCGTCAATTAATGCGTCGGCGCGGTTGCCGAAGGTTCGGCCGGGCTGGTGAATTCAACGGTTATCAATTGATAGTTGCGGATCAGCCGGAATTTTAATAGCTGCCCGGCCCCGGGATTCCGGGTGGCGGTCAAAAAATCGCCGAGATCGCGCACAACGAGACCGTTGGCCTGCTGTATGAAATCCCCCGCGCGCAATCCGAGCTTGAAAGCCGCGGCCCCCGTCGGGAGATCGGCGACAAATACGCCGCGCGCCGCCGCGCTCACGCCCAGCGCGGAATATTCCTCGCCGATCAAGCCGCGCAGGGTGGCGCCATGCCAGATGGTTTTGACCGCCGCCGCCGCCGGGCCGCCGGGGTTGGCGGTGGCAGGCATTTCCGGGGTGCGCGCGATGGCTTTCAACCGGGGTGACCGCACGCCGAATTCATTCATCGGAAAATTCTCAAAGCCGAGCGCCAGCGCGGGCGAACCGGTTTGCACCCGGAAATCTCCGGCGGCATTCACAAACCGCGGATCGCCGGTGAGCGAATGGGCGTCGCATCCCTGGGCAGCGAAACTGGTCCGGTCCGCGTCCGAAGTGGTGAAAAGATTGCCGTCCACCTCCGCGCCCCACTTCGCGATCCGCATCAGCGCCGGGCGATACGCGCCCATGACGATGTTGCGGGCGAACACATCGCCGCTGTTCTCAAACCAGACGTGCGGATGCAGGCTGTTGCCGACGATGATGTTGTTCGTCGCGATGCGCCAGAACCCTTCGCGCAGCTTCAGCCCGCCGTGCAGCAGGAGGTTATTGTAAATCAGGTAATGGCTGGAGCCGTCGTCGAGATCGATGTCCCAGCCGTGGTCGCAGCGCCACCGGTTGTTCCGCAGAGTGTTGGGCTGGACCACGTCGAGCAGCGCCAGCCGAGGCAGCTCGCCGGCCGGCACGCCGCGCAATTCCCAGAACCGGTCGCGCCCCCAGGAATTGAAGCTGCCGTGATCGCCGGTTTCCTTCACGGTGTCGAAGACATCGCAAAACTCGATGACATGCCCGCCCCAGCAGCCGTCGCCTATGTTGATGCCGGCGCGCGGCACATCGTAGATCGAGCAGTGGCGCACGGTGATGCGCTGCGCCATGTCAATCTCCACCGGCGCGGTCTGTTTCTCGAACCGCCCGCTGCGCGTGATAAGACAATCCTCCACCAGACAATCGGCGGGAAAGTTATCCGTCAGCGGACCGGGCGTTTTATCCAGCGTGGCGAAATCATTTTTCCCTTTCCAGCCGATGCCGTTGCGGACGGCGTGGGGATCGCCGATAAACGCAATGCCGTTCGCGCCGCCCTCGCGGATCAGGCAGCCGCGAATGGTGAGGCGGCGGTTGTAGTTGTTGGCAAAAATGCTGTTGCCGCCGAGCTGGTCAAAATCACAATCCTCCAGGCCGGCATCCTCCGCCCCGTTGAACATCACCGCCCCGCCGCGATAAGTCGTCCAGTCGGTGCGCAACAGCGGCTCCCGGTTTTCCATGAACGTCCGCGCGGCATGCCGGAAGGTCAGCCCGCGCAGGGTGATGAATTTCACCGGTTGCGCCGGCGTGCCGTTGAATTCAATCAGATGACGCAGGCGGACGACCTCGATGGTCGCCGTCTTCAGGTTCACACCCGCCGGCGGAAAGCAGAACAGCGTGTTGGCCCTCGCATCGTGAAACCATTCGCCGGGCGCGTCGAGCTCCTCGCGGATGTTTTCCACGAAGCGAAACTGCCGGTGCATTCCGCTGGGCCGGTTGTTCTGCCAGCCGCCTTCATAGTCCAGCGTGCCATCGGCCCGCTTGCCCAGAATCCGCCAGTGCATGTCGCCCCAGAGCGACTGGTGCATGGCATGGATATAGCCGCCCGCCGGATCGCTCCAGCGCGCGACCCGTTCCGGCGCGATGGCGTCGGCCGCCGTGCCGTTGAACTTCTCCGCGGCGGGATCGTAGTTGGGATAGCGCGCCATCGGCTGGCGACCGCCGTTCACGAATAACTGGTCCATCACCAGCCCCGGCGGTGTCTTCGCCTGGAAAATCCTGTCGCGCCACGGCGTCCACTGCAAGGCAAGCCGCTCGCCGCCGCTGATGACCGGCGATTCGCCGGGCGCGGCGGTATAACTGACGGGGAATCTTGCGGTGCCCGAATCGGCCACAGTGAACCGGAGCGTGTCAGCCAGATAAAACGTTCCGGCATGGAGCACCACGGTCACCGGTTCGTGGCGGGCGGATTTGCGCGCCAGGGTTTGGGCGGCGGTCAGCGTGGCCAGCGGTCTGACGACCGTGCCGGGGCTGTTATCATCGCCGCCCTGCGGCGAAACATGGATCTCCACCGCGAACGCGCCGGCACCAACCAGCAAGACCATGAGGAATGGGGCGATGACCTTCACTGGCGCGCTCGCTTCAAATCAACCCTTCTGCGCTTCCTTGGCCCAGGTGTCTTTCAGGGTGATGGTGCGGTTGAAGACCAGCTGGCCCGGCTTGGAATCAAGATCGAGCGCAAAGTAGGCCAGCCGCTCAAATTGATAACGGTGTTCCGCGCTGGCGCCACCCAAAGACGGTTCGCATTTGGCGGTGATGACTTCGAGCGAGTGCGGGTTGAGCGTGGTCTTGAAATCGCGCCCGTCCTTCTCCGGCTCGGCCTCGGTGAACAGCCGGTCGTAGAGGCGCACTTCGGCATCCACGGCATGCGCAACGCTGACCCAATGAATGGTTCCCTTCACTTTGCGCGCCGCCGTGGCTCCGCCACTCTTGCTGTCCAGGTCGGCCGTGCAGCGGAGTTCCACGAGGTTGCCCGCGGCATCCTTGATGACTTCGTCGCACTTGATGATGTAGGCGTATTTCAAACGCACCTCGCCGCCGGGCTTGAGCCGGAAGAACTTCGGCGGCGGGACTTCCTTGAAATCATCCTGCTCAATGTAGAGCTCGCGGCTGAACGGAATCTTCCGCTTGCCCGCGCTTTCGTCTTCGGGATTATTCGTCGCGTCGAGCTCCTCGGTTTTGCCCTCGGGATAATTCGTGATGACGACCTTGATGGGCCGCAGCACGGCGAGGCGGCGGAGCGACCGCTTGTTCAAATCGTCGCGGATGGCGTATTCCAAAACGGAAACGTCCGTAATGCCGTTGTACTTCGTGATGCCGATGTTGTAGGCAAACGCCCGGAGGGCGACCGCGGTCACCCCCCGGCGGCGGATTCCGCAAATGGTGGGCATGCGCGGATCATCCCAGCCCGTGACGAGCTTTTCATCCACGAGCTGCATGAGCTTGCGCTTGCTCATGATGGTGTAGCCGAGGGAGAGGCGGGCGAACTCGTATTGGTGCGGGAGCGGGCGCGGCAGATTGAGGTTTTCCAGAATCCAATCGTACAGCGGACGGTGCACCTCGAACTCCAGCGTGCAGATGCTGTGCGTGATGCCTTCAATGTAATCGCTCAGGCAGTGGGCGAAATCATACATCGGATAGATGCGCCATTTCGCGCCGGTGTGATGATGTTCCGCGTGCTTGATGCGGTAGATGAGCGGATCGCGCATCCAGATGTTGGCCGCCGCGACATCAATCTTGGCGCGCAGCACGCGCGTGCCTTCGGGAAACTCCCCTTCCTTCATGCGCTGGAATAGTGCGAGGTTCTCCTCCACGCTGCGGTCGCGGAACGGCGACGCCTTGCCGTTGCGCCGGTACTCATCCGTCTCGTCCGGCGTCAAGTCGCACACATAGGCCTTGCCCTGCTCCACCAGTTGCTCGGCGTAGTCGTAGATCTGGTCGAAATAATCGCTGGCGTAGAAAGGTTCGAGGCTCTGGACCGTTGGCTCCGGGCTTGGGGCGGGGACTGTGGCCGGCAGGTAAAAATCGCGGTGGCCGTTGCCGGCGATGGCCTCGGGCGTCTTGCCTTTCGGCTTCAAGCCCAGCTTGTCATCGGCCCAGCCGCTGATGAGCCAGTTCACGTCGGCCTGGATGGATTCTACGTACTCGATGTCCTCCTTGGTCGGATTGGTGTCGTCCATGCGGAGATTGCAGATGCCGCCGAACTCGCGGGCGATGCCGAAGTTGAGGCAGATGCTCTTGGCGTGGCCGATGTGCAGGTAGCCGTTCGGCTCCGGCGGGAAACGGGTGTGGATGCGCGGGTATTTGTTTTCCGCAACGTGCGCGGCAACGATGTCCCGGATGAAATCGGATGGGGCCGGCGCCGCGGGTGTGTTTTCCAAGCTCATAAATTCGCCGAAGATTAACAAAGGGCCGCAGCGATGGCAAACCACCTGATGAGACCGCCAAACAACTCAAAGGACATGAACATTGGCGCACGGATCAGCACCATTCTGCACCGGCTCACATCCACGAAATCACGTCATTTGCCCGGCGGGACGGCAAAGGCGGCGGTGAAGGTGCTTCCGGGAATTTTCAGCCCGCGCCGATAACTGATGGCGCGGCTGCTCCAGCGGACGAGCAGTGAATCATAGTCCGACTGCGCCAGGTAACCGAAACATTGTCTGCTATCCGGCCAGTCGCCGGCCCCCTGCCCTTCGAGTTGGCGCTGGCTGCACAGGAAGATCTCCCGCACCGGACCACCCACACCATCCACGTTCACCGCATCGCCGGCCTTTTTGGCGGCGCACTCTTTCGCCGACGGCGGCACCAGCGGGGCAAGCGGGGTGAACAGCGTCCAGTCCTTGTCGCCGGGCTTCAGACCGCAGACCAGCAGGTCGGTTTTGCCATAATCATCTGCCAGTTGATATTCGTGCCGTTCAAAGCTCTGGCCGACCTCGTTCACCTCAACCAGGGCGTGGCCGGTGATGCGATAATTCACATCCTTCCATTTGCCGGACGCCCCGACCACGAGCGGCGGCGGCCCGGCGGGGATTTTTTTCACCGGCGCGGCTTCATAATCTGTCGAACAGGAGAAGTTGCGGCCAAAGACGATCAAGAACAGAACCAGGACCGCCGCCCCCTTGAGAAGGAATTTGACGCCGCTGTCGTAATTGCCGGAACCGGAGCCGCCCAGGGACGAGAAGAGCTTGCCACCCCCGAAGCCGGCCGGTTCGGGCGGAAGATTGAAAGCGGCGTTGACGACGCCGCGCGCGAGATTGACGCCGTTGTAAAACTCCACTTCGTCGCCCGTCCAGCTCACGACCTGCATGATGCTGCCGGCCTCGGCGTTAAAATAATTCGCCACGTCGCCCACCTCAACGCCTTCTGGCGCTTCGCCTTCGATGCGATAAACGCGCGAGGAACTGCGCAGCGTGATGCGGACATCTTCCCCGGTGAGGTTGAGGCGATCGCCCACGCGCTTGGTCGCGGCATCGGCGGCGGTCAGCGGATATTCCGGCTCAAACAGCGTGAACAGCCGCCATTCGCCGCCGCGCCCGGTTTCCTCATAAACGAGATCGGCATAACTGCCGTCTTTCGCCATCAGGTTAAATTCGTTCCAATAGTAAGTGTCCCGGTCCTCCGTCTCGCCCATGACAACCCGGCCGACCAGGCGGTAGTCCTTGCCGCCAAAATTGGCGTGCATGCCGATGCGCAGTCGCGTGGGGATCTCGTAGCTCATGATGCGTGCGGGAAAAAGTGCGGCACAAAACGGCTCAAGTTGCCGGTGATGCGCCGGGTATCTTCGCGGATGCCAAGCCCGGCGGCTTCGTGATCCACCACCCAGACCCCGAAGACGGGATGGTTGCCGTAAAACTCTGGAATGTCCGCCGTGGCTTGAAACACAAAACCTTCCTCGCCATAATATCCGCCATTTTCTTCGATGGCCACGCCGCCTTCCACCCACGTGACGTTGCTGCCTTCGCGGCTGAGTTTTGGCTTGCGGATGTAGCGGCTGCCGAGCGGCGCCGCGACCTCGTAGGCAGGGAGGAGATTCGGATGTTCCGGAAACAGCTCCCAAAGAATCGGCAGCAGGCCTTTGTTGCTCAAAAGCATTTTCCACGCGGGCTCGATGAACTGGAGGCTGTCCTTGGCCAGATGCGCGCTGAAATCCTCCTTCCAAAGCCACTCCCACGGATACAGCTTGAAGGCGCGCTCGATGCGCTCATTGTCGAGGTCAACAAAACAATTGTCCCGGCTGTGCCAGCCGATGTCCTCGATGAAAACCGCTTTCGTCTTCACGCCCGCCTGCTCGCAGGTGTCGCGCAGATAGAGCACGGTCATCTCGTCCTCGGCGTTTTCCTTGATGCCGCTGAAATGGACGGTCTTGCCGCGCCAGCGTTTCCACGCATCAATAAGCCGTTCGTGAATGGAATTGAACTGGTCGGCCTGCGGATGCCGTTCCTGCAGCCAGAACCATTGCGCGACCGCGGCCTCGACCAGCGCGGTCGGCGTGTCGGCGTTGTATTCGAGAAGTTTCGGCGGAGTGCTGCCGTCGTAGCTCAAATCGAATCGGCCATAGAGGCTGAAATCATCGCGCTCCCAAGATTTCAAGATGGCCGGAACCGCCGCTGCGGCGATGCCAAGCCGCGACCACCACTGGTTGTTGATGACCGCCTCGGCGGCGTCGATGCAAAGAAAATGCAGTTTATTTGCGGCCAGTTCCAGTTCGTCCACTTCCCGCGCGGTGAGTTCGTAGCAGGCCGATTCGTCCCAGTATGGCCCGTCGTCGTGCGAATGATAAGTGAGGCCGACGCTTTCCACCTTTTCGCGCCAGTCGGAACGGGGTTGGCAACGATGACGTTTCATCACGAATGAAAGCCCGATCCGCCCCAGTAATGCCCGCCGTAGCTGCTGCCGAAACCGCCGCGCGATATATCCGTGCGCGTGGCCTGCGCTATCTGCACGGCCTCAGCCGAAGGCGAGGAGATGTTGGTGATGCTCTCAAACGGCTGCGTGCCCCACTGGCCGCCGAAGAAATATAGGTTCTTCTGCGCGTCAAAATGATTGTAGGGCAGTGAAAACCAGTTGCGGAACGGCGCGTGATAATAGCCGGCGCCGGGGACGAAGTAATTGTTTGTGTAAACATTCTCCGTGCTGACGGACGGCTTTTGAGTTTGCGTGCAGCCGGCCAGCGCGCCCGCGGACAGGCCGCCCATCAAAATCAGGCGGATGCTTTTGCTCCGTTTCACGTTGTCGCCGCCGGTTAACCGAGCATGGACGCGGCGATGATGATGCTCACGCCGAGAATCGCGGCGGCGGCGACAATGGCCGCGGCGACATTTTTGTTTTCGATGATCTCCTTCTGCAGATCACCCGGCGTGCACCAGTCAAACACCTTGAAACCGATGATCGCCGCGGCAATGCCGATGGCGGCAAAGATCAACACGTTGCCGACGGCCGACAACAGCGTCTGCGCGTGCCACGAAGCGGCGGCGGGCGGCGCCTCGGCCGCCAGGAGCGACGGCGCGACGATCAGAGCAAGACCAAGGATGGGCAGGAATGTTTTTTTCATAGGCGGTTGATTTGCGGACGAGATTGTCTGCGACCGGGATGACAGTCAATTACAAGAAACGACGATTTTTGGAATCTCCCCGGCCCCGATCCGCCCGAACTTAGCTCGGCTCGCTGATGAGGGGCGAAAACTGCCGCGTCTCCGGGTCGTAGGCGAACAGTTCCGCCGTGGCGATCTTGAAGAACCAGCCGTGCAACCGCAGCGAACCGTCCATGAGCCGCTCCTGCACGCACGAATAGCTGTGCAGATTGTCCAGACCGAACAAAACATTCTCCTCCGCGGCGGCCGTCTCCCGCTGCGGGGCTTCGCGCAGATGGGAATAATCTTTTTTCAACGTCTCCAGCACCGGCGCCGCCAGCTGCAGCCAATCGCGCAGATGCGGCGTGGCGGCGCTCACCGGCTTCGGGTCCAGCATCGCCGTGATCGCGCCGCACTGCGAATGGCCGCAGATGACGATGTCACTGACGCGCAGCGTCTCCACGGCAAACTCGATGGCGGCGGCGGTGGAATTGGTGTCGCCGCGCACGTTGGCGGGCGGGACGATGTTGCCGACGTTCTTGACGACGAACAGATCACCGGGCTTGCTCTGCGTGATGAGCTCCGCCAGCACGCGCGAATCCGAGCAGGTGATGAAGAGCGCGTGCGGGTTCTGCCCCTCTTGCGACAGCTTGTGAAAGAGCTTCCGGTAGTTGCCGAACTCGTCGGTGCGGAACTTATGGACGCCTTCAATGAGCCGTTGCATGAAGAATCAGTTTTATTGGGCGAGCGTCTGGTTCTTCGCCCGCGATTCCTCCATCAGCCGGACCTTGAACCGCGTCAATTCGCCCTGCAATCGCGCGTCGCCGACCGCCAGGATTTGCGCGGCCAGAATGCCGGCATTGCGCCCGCCGCCGACGGCAACGGTGGCCACCGGCACCCCCGGGGGCATCTGCACAATCGCCAGCAGTGAATCGAAGCCGTCAAACGCCTTGCCGAGGATCGGCACGCCGATGACCGGGAGGGTGGTGAACGCCGCGGTGACGCCCGGCAGATGCGCCGCGCCGCCCGCGCCGGCGATGATCACTTTCAGCCCGCGCGAAATCGCGGTGGCGACGTATTCCTCCAGGCCGCGCGGATCGCGGTGGGCGGAAATGACTTTGGCCTCGCTGGCGACGCCGAATTCCTTCAGCGCATCGGCCGCGGCTTTCATCGTGGGCCAGTCAGAATCGCTGCCCATCAGGATACCTACCAAGGGTGTATTTTCTTTGCTCATGGTAAAAATTATTTCGGTTAAAAATTACCAGCGCGGCGGCGGCGGCGCAACGCTTACCCGCCGGTCGAGCCGGACAATTCCGTGACGCTTTGCCAGCTATCCAGGCCTTCGCACCAATATTGCATCTCAGTGCTGGCTTCGCCGGAACGCAGCATCGCCTCGATTTGCGAGAGCGTGAACGGCCCCGTCTGCTGCGTCCCGTCATGCAGGAAAATGGTGGGCGTCTCCGTCGGGACCGCCGCCGGGCGCAATGGCATGGTCACCCGGATCGGTTCCGGGGCGAGTCTGACCGGTTCCGGATCACTGGCCTCCGGTTCGCTTTCCGCCGCGGGCTCGTAGCGGCGGCCAATCCACTTGTAAGCGGCGACCAGTCCCAGGCCGGCGAGGAATCCGCCCACATGCGCGCCGAATGCCGTGCCGCCGCCGGTCAGTCTCAAATAATATCCGAGCACCATCCAGAGCAGATCCTTCAGGAACCAGAACGTGATGGCCACCCACGCCGGCACTTCAAATTCCCCCGCGCGCATGTAGATGAAAAACAGCCAGACGAAATATTTGAACTCGATGTCCGCGCTGGCGCGCAGCAGGAGATACATGCCCAGACAGGCCGTGATGGCGCCCGACGCGCCGCCCTCCGGGATGGCCGAGGCGAAGTGCTCCGGGATGAAGGCGATGTAGGCAAAGGCCGAGATGATGCCGCTCGCCAGATAATACGCGGCAAACCGCAGCCGCCCGATAAGATCCTCCACGCAGCAGCCGAACAGGAACAGATAGATCATGTTGCCGAGCAGATGAAAGATCCCCGCATGGACGAACATCGAGGTGAAATACGTCCACCAGACCGGCTGGCTGGGAATCAGCCAGAGGTGGTTGAAAACCCAGAGGTTCGACTCGCCCCCCGTGTTCAGCGAGCAGATCAGCGTGACGAGATAGACCAGCGTGTTGATGCCGATGATGGACAGGGTGACGATCGGAAGCCTTTCGGTCCGATAATTCATTCCAACTGGCAGAATGGCAATCATGGAATGAGGTTGCGCGCAAAGTTCAATGCATAATCGCCGCCGAGTCAAGCGGCGCTTTGCAAATTGAATTCCCGCGCCGTTCAGGCCATGTTCAGCGTCGGTGGCCACCCTGAAACAGATCTCCGAGTTCCTCGCGCTGCGGCGGAACACGTCGCTGCTGCTCGTCGCGCTCGTGCTCGCCGGCACCGGCGAAAAACTCTGGCTCGGCTTTGCGCCCAAATACATCGAGACCCTAGGCGGCGGCATCCTGATCATCGGCCTCTTCGACGCGCTGCAAACCCTGCTCGGCGCGATCTACGCCTATCCCGGCGGCTGGCTCACCGACCATTGGGGCCAGCGCAAATCCCTGCTCCTGTTCAGCGTCATTTCCATCGCCGGCTACCTGCTCGTTTTGGCCTGGCCAAGCTGGCTCGCGCTCCTGCTCGGTTCGTTTTTGTTTCTGGCGTGGAGCGCGCTGTCGCTGCCGGCGACATTGTCGGTGGTCGCCACGTCGCTGCAAGGCCACCGGCACACGATGGGCGTCGGCGTGCAATCCATGATCCGCCGCGTGCCGATGATGCTCGGCCCGCTCCTCGGCGGCTGGCTGCTCACGCGGTTCGGCTGGACGGACGGCGTGCGTTACGCGCTCGCGCTGTGCATCGCGATGAGCCTGCTGACGCTGACGTTCCAATGGTTCATGTTCGAGCCGGACGGCCAGGCGGCCGCGGCCCGGAAAGAAAACCCACCCGCCACCGCCATCTCCTTTTTCGGCGTCGTCAAAACCTTCACGCCCGCGCTGCGCGAACTGCTCGTCAGCGACATTCTCATCCGCTTCTGCGAGCGCCTCCCCTATGCGTTCGTCATTCTGTGGGCGATGGATTCCGGCGGCGTCACCCCGCAGCAATTCGGCTATCTCGTCGCCTTCGAGATGGTCACGGCGATGTTCTGCTACATTCCCGTCGCGCATCTGGCGGATAAACACGGCCGCCGGCCGTTCGTGCTCCTCACGTTTGTGTTCTTCACCCTGTTTCCGTTGACGTTGCTGTGGGCGCACAATTTCACGTGGCTGGCGCTGGCGTTCGTCGTGCGCGGGCTGAAGGAATTCGGCGAACCGGCGCGCAAGGCGCTCATCATCGGCGAGGCCGCGCCGGAACTGCGCGCGCGCACCTACGGCGCGTACTATCTCATCCGCGACTGCACGGTGACGAGCGGCTCCTTTCTTGGCGCGTGGCTGTGGAGCGTGAGTCCGGCGGCAAACTTCATTGGCGCAGCCGCTTGCGGCGCCCTGGGCACGCTCTGGTTTTGGTGGTTTATTTACAGAAAGAAAATGAACTAGCCTCAGACCGGACAATCCGCCACAACCACTTTTGAGTAATCAAGGCGGGCCAAAAATCGAAAACTTTCAGATTATTCGATAATATCCGCAATAATGGGGTGAACCGCCGGGTTTTGAGCTCTCTCCACGCTGCCAAAAACACCAATTATCCGGCTAATTGCTCCGATATCAACGCTCCAAGCCTCATTCGCCACGCTATTAGCGTGGCGTGCGAGGCTCCCTGCATTGGCTCAAACGCCCGGCCGGAGACTACACTCCCTGTTCTTTGCCACTTTGCACTTCGATGGCTTTGCGTTAAAACTGGGTGGCATGGCTGACGAATCTTTCAAAGAATTTGTCCTCGACCAGTTGGGCGCGCTGCCGGACATCCGGGCGCGGGCGATGTTCGGCGCGCATGGGCTCTATCAGGGCGATCATTTCTTCGCGATCCTGGACGAGGGCCGGCTGTTCTTCCGCACGGACGGAGCGAGTGCGGCCGATTACACGGCGCGTGGCATGGGGCCTTTCACCTACGAATCGGACGGGCGGGTGATCACTTTCCATTACCATGAGGTGCCGCCGGAGGTGTTGGAGTGCGCGCCCGAACTCGTGACGTGGGCACAGCGGGCCATCAAGGCGGCGGCAGAAAAACCGCGCAAAGCCGGCAAGTCTCCGAAATCCGGGGCCATCCCGATCCAAAAGTTGAGATCGCGAAGCCCACGTAAACCAGCGGCTTGAGCAGCGGACGATTCCTTCATTGAACAACCCGCTCCGGTGGCCCACCGGAACCGGCCGGCCCATGCCCGGATTGCAATTGTGCCAGCTGGTAAAACTGTCCCTGCCGCGCCATCAATTCATCCTGCGTGCCGGTTTCCACAATTTTCCCGCCGTGCAGCACGACGATGCGCTGCGCATGGCGGATGGTCGAGAACCGATGCGCCACAATCAGTGTGGTGCGGCCCTGCGTCAGCCGCACCAGCGCCGCCTGCACGAGCCGCTCGGATTCCGTGTCGAGCGCGGAGGTGGCCTCGTCAAGGATGACGAGGCGGGGATTGCGCACCAGCGCACGGGCGATGGCGAGCCGCTGGCGCTGCCCGCCGGAAAGCTGGGCGCCGCTTTCGCCCAGCGGCGTGTCCAGGCCGCGCGGCAGGCGGTGGACGAATTCCGCCAGGTTCGCATCGGCGAGGATTTTCCAGAGCGCGTCGTCGGCGATTGTATCCAGGCCGTAAGTGACGTTCTCCCGCAGCGTACCGTCGAACAGCAGCGTCGTCTGCGGCACCACGCCGATCTGCCGCCGGTAGCTGCGCAAATCCAGTTCGCGCAGATCGCATCCGTCCAGCAGCACCCGGCCGGCAGCCGGCTGCCGGAACCCGATCGCCAGATTCACCAGCGTCGATTTGCCCGCGCCGGACTCGCCCACGAACGCGACGGTCTCGCCGGGCTTGATGTGCAGGGAGATTTCCCGCAGTGCCACTTCGCGTCCGCGGGGATAGCTGAAATCCACATTTTCAAAAACAATCTCGCCGCGCAGTGGAACGGGCGCGAGCGGCTTGCCTTCGTTGCGTTCGACCGGCTCGGCTTCGAGCACCTCCCCGAGCGAGTGGACGGCGTCCGCCCCCTGCGCCAGCGCGGGAAAGACGCTCAAGAACTGCTGGACCGCGCCGATGAGCATCCCGAAATAGGTGTGATACATCACGGCGTCGCCCACGCTGATGCGGTGATGCACGACGAGCCACGCGGAGAACACGAGGCACGCGAGTTGGAACAGCATGAAGGTGAACCATGAGCTGGACGCGAAGAATTCCGTGAGGGTGTCCACCTGCATTCCGCGGTCGCGGATGCGCTCGAACACGGAACGGACGTCGCGCGTTTCGATGGATTCCAGCCCGTGCGCGCGGGTGACCGGCAGCATCTGCAGCATCTCGCCGACTCGGGCATTCATCTGCTCCGTCTCGATGCGCATGGCCTGGTATTGCGCCTTGAACCGGCGGTCAAACAGTTTCAGCAGCGCCACGCCCGCCGGCACCGTGACGAGAAAATACAGCGCCAGCAGCGGCTGCTTGACCAGCGCGATGATGGTCACGTAGGTGATGACCAGCAGGCCGTTCAGACCCGTGTGCATCAGGTGACGGCAGAGGCCGTCAATCGCATCCACATCGCGGAGGATCTTGGTCTGGAGCGCGCTGGACTGCTTCTCTTCATAAAATGCAATGGAAAGCTGCTGGAGCCTTTCGATCAAAGCGCTGCGCAGATTGAATTGCATGTGCCGCAGCGACCCGCTCATCAAGCGCACGAAGCTGGTGTGGACGAACGGATTTTGCAGCAGCAGCAGAAAATACCCGCCGGCGATCCAAAGGATGCGGCGGAGCGCGCCCGCGCCGCCGGTCGTCAGCGCATCCACGATCATGCCCACGGCCAGCGGCAGCAACGAGGCCGGCGTCTGCTTGATGATGTAAAGCGTGACGGCGGCAAACACTTTCCCGCGCTGGTCGTCAAACAGCCGCCAGAGCGTGCGCCCCGGATGGGTTGAGTCGAAACGGCCGTCGAGCAATTTTTCCCACGGTGCGTTCCGCGCAGAGGTTTCCATGCGCACCCATTGAAACGGCCGGCGGCGGCGGATGCAAGCGCGGGATGGGTTACATTGGTAACCGGCCCCGCCGGCGAGAAAAGAAATTGTTACTTGAGGCGGCCGCGGTATAGTTTTCCCTCATGCCCGTTCAAAATCTCATCGTTAAGGTCCAGAAACGCAACCGCGCGCTGGTGAAATTCGACCCCGGCCGCATCGGCAAGGCGATTTCGCGCGCGGCGGAATCCATCGGCGGTTTCCGCCGCGATTTCCTGCCGGGTATCAACGACCGGATTTTCGCCATGCACACCACGGAGGAAAGCCTCGCCACTTTCCTGGCGGACGCGGCGGTGATCTGTCTTAATTCGGATCCGCATCATCACATCTCCAATTTTCCACCGACCATCGAGACCATCCAGGACGAGGTGCTGCACGCGCTGCGAAGTTACGGCTTTCAGAACACGGCGGACGCCTTTGAATGCTATCGCTGGGGCCGGCACTGGCGGCGCGAGGGCGCGCTTACCAAGGAGCAGTTCGTCGCCAACGGTTTTCCCCACGACCGCATGTGGCGCACGCTGGAGGAAAACCGGCGGCTGGGCGTCGACACCGTGGCGGGTCTCAATGACCTCGTGCGGGGCGGACGCATGAAACCGGTGATTGACGCTTCCCTCGCGGCCTATGAGGCGTCCCTGGACGAGGCGGCCAAAAAGGTTTTATCGCGGCTGGAGGGCATCGAACCGGTGCGGATGATCTGGATCAGCGGCCCGAGTTCCTCCGGTAAGACCACCACGACCGTCAAACTCACCCGGCGGTTGGAGCAGCACGGCTTGAAATTCCTGATGCTGAATCTGGACGATTATTTCTGGTCGCTCGTCGAACATCCGACGGACTGGATCAACGACCGGAATTACGAGACGCCCGAGGCGCTGGACTTCCAACTGCTCAACCAGCACCTGCGGGCTTTGCTCAACGGCGAGACCATCGAAAAGCCGGTTTATAGTTTCAAGGAGGGCCGGCGCACCGCCACCAAGCCGGTGAAACTGGAGCGCGACCAGATTTTGCTTCTCGACTGCCTGCACGGATTTTATCCGCCCATCACGGAAGGCATCAGCGCGGCGGCGCAGTTCCGGCTGTTCATCGAGACCCAGAACGTGCTTTATGAGGGCGACGGCAGCGCGCAGCGGCTGACGCATTTCACCGACGTGCGGCTCATCCGGCGGATGCTGCGCGACGCGCATCATCGCAACCACAGCGCCCTGCGGACGATTCTCCACTGGCATTATGTCCGCGAAGGCGAGCTGTTCAGCATCATCCCGCTCATGGGCTTGGCCGACCATGTCGTCAACGGCGGTTTCCCCTTCGATCTGCCCGCGCTCAAGCCGTTCTTTGCCGGCGACAAAAGTCTGCTGCCGCCGCCGGAGGCGCTTGCGGATTATGGCGGCTTCCTCGATGCGCGCATCCGCTATGAACGGGTGAAAGCGCTGCTTGATTCAGTGGAAGGCTTCACGCCGGCGCAGGTGGCGGATGTGAATTTCATTCCCGGCGACGCCGTCATCCGCGAGTTCGTCGGCGGCAGCACCATCAAGATTCCGCACAACGAATAAGCCCGATGAGGCCCAAGCAGCCTGCCAGCGCGGCAAGCTTCAAGGCAAAGGCCAAAATGCGGCGCTCGCAGGGCGCCGCCAAACACCTCAATCCCTTCGCAAATTGCGCGGGCGGATGGGCGGCGGCAGTGGTGCCTTGACCGGTTTTTTTACCGGCGGCAAGGTCGAGGGCTGCACCCGGATGGGCGGCTTGGGCCAGTTTTTTTCCGCGAAGGAAACCACCTGGCCAATCACCTGCTCCACCGCACCGGCCGCCGATGCCGGCGGCACAGGTGGAACCGCCATTCCCGCCGGCTTGCTGGTTGTCGCGGCCTCGCCAATTTTCATTTCCGGAAATTTCATTTCGCCCATCGCAAAGTCCTTGAATGCGCCGAGCGATTCCATCATGTCGGTCACCCGCGCCTGTACCTCTTTGAGCGGCAGCAGCGGCTTGGTTTCGTAACCGTTCACGATCCATTCGAGTTTGCCAGTCTCAACCTCGATCAGCAGACCGTGCACGGGGATATTCGGGCCGATGAGCGGGCTGTTGCGCGTGAAATCGCAGGCCTTGATGACGTTCTGACGCTCGCTGCCGAACATGCCGAAAAACTCGTTCACATTGTCCGGCAACCGGCTGCGCTCCACGCCTATGGCCTTGAGCTTTTCCAGCAACATCAGCGTCGTGGTCTTGCAGACCTGGCAATCCGAGTGGCCGATGATGGCGATTTCCCGACCGCCCTTGACTGCGCATGCCAGTGCGAGCGACCGCATGGTGCTGCTCAGCGGGCCGGTGATGGTGTTGCCTGCGTTGCGCAGCCAGATGAACTCCTCGGCGGGCAAAGCCAGCGCGTTCGGAAAAAAGGCGTTCAGTCGCGGGTCAATGCACGTCAGGGCCACGACCGGCAGCGCGTCGGCGAACTCCGCCGGATGCAGGCCGGCGCTGGCATCACCGGCCACGGCCCGGTGATTCGCGTCAATGATGGCTTCGAAAAGGCGCATGCAAATATAGGATATCCGATTTACGTGTGATTGGGATTCTGCGCCGGCGGCGGCAGGTTCCGCTTCGGGTGGCCGACAAAGAAATAAATGAGCGAGCCAATCAGGTGCAGCAGCGCAATCACCAGCACCCACACGATCTTTTCATTCTCGGTCAGGCCCTTGTTCTGGATGGCAGAAATCAGCATCCAAATCCAGAAGGCGAAAGATGCCAGCGCGAGCGGCAGCGCCACCACTAGCACCAGCAGCACCAGGATGAGTTCTCCGCCGCCAACAAATGCAGCCATCATAAATTTATCTCGTTTCTCAAACCCGCCGGAGACGACGCCATGAGTCTCTGACTTTTCTCAATTTGAGCGTCCTCACGTCGGCTGGCACGTGGGATTATTTGCTTTCGGGTTCAGCCTTGCCCATCGCCTTCTTTAGCGCGGGAACTTGCTCAAGCAGCTTCTCAAACTTGATGCCGGTCAGGCTTTCGATCACGGGCGGCAACTGGCTGATGATCTGCGTCACGTCGCCGGTGAGCTTGCTCGCGCCGCCGCCGGGGCCGTTGCCGGAATTGATGATGACCATCTTCTCCATCTTGCTCAGCGGCTCGCTGATCTTGCCGGCAATTTCCGGCATCACGCGCATGATCATTTCGATGACGGCCGCCTCGTTGTATTGCTTGAAGGAATCAGCCTTGGCCTGCATCGCGGAAGCGGTTGCTTTGCCTTGCGCCTCGATGACCGAGGCCTCCGCCAGACCGCGCGCCTTGTTGGCTTCGGCCTCGGCCAGCCCCGTGGCCTTGGCCACATCGGCGTTGGCAAATCCTTTGGCCTTGGTCGCGGAGGCGGCGCCGGCGGCTTCGGTTTCGAGCTGGAATTTCGTGGCGTTTGCCAGCGTCTCGACTTTGTAGCGCTCGGCGTCGGCGGGTTTCTGGACATTGGCTTCGAGTTCGCGCTGCTTGCGGAGAATTTCCTGCTGTTGCAGCTCGATCTGCTTCTGCTTCTCGACGATCTGCACCTGCACTTCTTCAGCCTTCACGAGCTGGCCGGTCTTGAATTTCTGCAGATCATACGCGAGATCGGCCTCGGCTTTCTTCTGGTTCACCGTGGCCTGATAACCGGCGACATTGCTCTGGTAATCACGTTGCGCCTCGGCAATCTTCGAGTCGGCGGCGAACTTCGCCTCCTGTCCGGCCTGTGTGGCCTGGGACGATTTGATCATCGCGTCGCGGTCGGCCTCGGCTTGCGCAATCTGCGCGTCGCGTTTGACCTGGGCGATGCGCGGTTTGCCCAGCGCGTCGAGATAGCCTTGCGAATCACGGATGTCGCGGATGGTGAAGCTCACGATGCCCAACCCCATGTTCGCCATGTCACCGGCGGCAACTTCCTGCACCTTGGAGGCGAAGGCGTCGCGATTCTGGTAAATTTCCTCCACCGTCATCGTGCCGAGAATCGCGCGCAAATGTCCTTCGAGCGTCTGCGTGGCGATGTTGCGGATTTCATCCTGCGCCTTGCCAAGGAATTGTTCCGCCGAGGTGCGGATGGAAATATCGTCGCCCTTCACTTTGATCTGCGCCACGCCGTCCACCTTCACCGGCACGCCTTTGCTCGTGTAAACTTCCGGCGTCTGGACATCAATCGTCAGCAGTTCGAGCGAGAGCAGGTCCACCTTCTCAAATATCGGCATCACGAACGTGCCGCCGCCCTTGACAATCCGGAAGCCGACCGTCGTCCCGTCCTCCAGCTTGTGCTTGTTGCCGGACACAATCAGGACCTGGTTCGGCCCCACCTTGGTGTAACGGCTGAAAACGATGTACAGCAGCAGGAACACCACGAAAACAATCACGACGGCGGCGATGATGCTGACGCTGCCTTGCACAAAGTTCAGTTCGGCAAGGAGGGAATGAAGGTTGAGTTGCATATTAATTTGGTGGTTGAGTTGCAGTGGTTAAATGGCCGTGACGTAAAATTGGGTGCCGACGACGCGCGTGATCCGGACCAGTTTGCCGTTGGCCACGGCCGTGCCGTCTTCCATGCGCGCCGGGGCGGTATAACGGGTACCGCCGACTACGTAAGCTATTTCGCCGACGCCGTTTTCCGGGATCGGCGACGCCACGCTCGCCTCTGTGCCCGCCAGCCGGGCGATGTGCGATTCGCTGGAACTTTGCGTGTGATTGAACACCGAGCGCAGGAACAGGAATAGCACCCCCGCAATCCCCAGCGCACACACCAGCGACAGCGGCGCACTGATGATCACCTGCTTGGTGGGGGTGAATTCTGAGAAAATCATGCCGAAGCCGCCGAACGCAGTGATGAATGAAGCTATGATCGTGGGGCTGAAAATGGAGATGCCCGGCATATCGCTGCTGTCCGCGCCCGCCTCCGCATGACCGCCGCTGCCGCCAACATGGTCACCGTGGCCGCCGAAGAAATGCCCGACCGTCACGCTCACCAGGGTGAACACCAAACCCACCACCAGACAAATCAAGTAAATCATCATAAGCCGGTTTCGTTTTGGTTTTGTGTGCCGATTAGACCACCAAGCCCGCCTCCAATGCAAGCAAGAACGCCAACCTTCTGGTCGTCAGTAACTTTCATGCCCCTATCAAACTGCATTGCCGCAAACGTTGCAGTGATAATTATTCACGAAATTCGGAATCGCTTCCGGCTTGCCAAAATTCCGGCACTTGAGCATCGTGCCGCCATGGAATCCCACGAACTGCTCCGCGAGGTTTTTGACAGGAAAACGCCTAAGGAGATCTCCGCCGACCTCGACCTCTCCACGTCCATGATTTACAAGTGGACGCAGCCCCGCGCGGGCGAAGGCAGCGGCATTGAAAATCCGCTCGACCGCATCGAGGCGCTCTACCAAAGCACCGGCGACCACCGGCTGGTGCAATGGATCTGCCAGCGCGCGGGAGGATTCTTCATCCGGAACCCCCGGAACGCGCCGCATCCGCATTTTCTTATTCCCGCAACCAACCAGATCGTCCAGGATTTCGCCGACCTGCTGCAAGTCATCGCCGCCGCCGCCGCCGACAATCAAATCACCGCCGCCGAGTCCAAACAGATTCGCGCCCGCTGGGAGGAATTGAAAACCGTCACGGAAGGCTTCGTGGCCTGCTGCGAGGCCGGCAATTTCAACCCGCTCAAAAAAACCGCCGGCGCGCGATAATGCTTCAAACCGGCGACGGCTACGATCTGTATTTGGAATTTTCCAAATCTTCACGGATGGTTTTGGCAGCCGCGTCAGCTTTGACCTCCGTCCGCCCCTTGGCGGCGATGCAATCGCGCCCGTGAAATAGGTTTTACCGGCGCCCACCCGGCTGGCAACCTGTTCCCATGTTTTCATCGGAACAAATTCAAAACGCCCTGAAGGCTGTCCATTACCCCGGCTATTCGCGCGACGTCGTCTCCTTTGGAATGGTGCAGGAAATATCCACTGCGGACGGCAGGGTGAAAGTGGTCCTGCAACTGCCTTCGACCAATTCCGAGACCGCGCAAAAAATTAAAGCTGACGCCGAGCGCGCCCTGAACGCCTTGCCCGGCATGAGCCACCTCACCGTGGAGGTGCGTCACCCCGTCGCCGCCGCCACCACTCCGGGAAATATCTTGACCGAGGAGAACAAGATTCCTGGCGTGAAACACGTGATCGCCGTGGCCAGCGGCAAGGGTGGCGTCGGCAAATCCACCTGTGCCGCCAACCTTGCCTGCGCTCTGCGGCATCTTAGCGCGAAGGTCGGCTTGCTGGACTGCGACATCTACGGGCCGAGCATTCCGCTGATGATGGGCGTCACCGACAAACCGACCATTAGTGCGTCCTCACGCCTCGTTCCGCCGGTCGCGCACGGCGTGAAAGTAATGAGCATCGGTTTATTAATGGAGGGCGACCAGCCGGTCATCTGGCGCGGGCCGATGATCGCCAAGACTATCCACCAATTTCTCATGGTATTCGAGTGGGGCGAACTGGATTTTCTGTTGGTGGATCTGCCGCCCGGCACTGGCGACGCGCAGCTCTCGCTCTGCCAAACCGTGGCGCTCGACGGCGGCATCATCATCAGTACGCCGCAGGAGGCATCCCTGGGCGTCGTGCGCAAAGGCATCGAGATGTTCAAGAAAGTCAACGTGCCCATCCTCGGCATCGTGGAGAATATGAGTTATCTGATCACCCCAAACGGTGACCGGATGGAAATCTTCGGCCACGGCGGCGGGCAGGTGGAATCCGCGCGCCAGAAAATTCCGTTCCTGGGCGAAGTTCCTTTTTTCATCGAAATCCGGGAAGGCGGCGACCGGGGCAAACCGATTGTGGCGGCGTCCCCGAATCATGCGGCCAGCCGGGTCTTTATCCAGATCGCCGGGTCTTTGCGGAAGCAATTTCCCTGACCACATCATTAACCGCTTAAAAGTTGCCGGACAAAGGCGACGGTAAAAAAGCCGGAACGAATCATCGTTCCGGCTTTATGACTAAATCGCTGGAAATACTGGCTACGGGCCGCCGTTGTGACAATCCACGCAGGACGGATACTCGTCCAGGTCGCCGCCCGGATGGTTGAACTTCTGGCCGGCCGGCAAAAGTTTGTTCATTTCCTCCCCGACGCCCTGGGTCAGGATGGTATGACAGGTGTTGCAGTCATTGGCCTTGATGGTCTGCTTTTTGTCCTCGGTCTTGTGCTTGCCGTCGTGACACCGGAAACAGCCGGGCCAGATCATGTGGCCGAGGTTATCGGGATATTTGCTCCAATCGGCCTTCATTTCGGGGAAGAAATTGTTCGTGTAGATGCCTTGCACCACCGGGATGACGTTGTGGATGCGCGAATCATTGGGATAACGGTCTGCCAGCGCGGTGGCGATGCCGTCCCGCGCCTGGATGTCGGTGTCATATTTGCGGGTCAGGACGTAAACCGCATTGGTTTTGATCCAGGGAATGGTGCGGTCAATCTGGCCCAATTCCATCGCCAGATTAACGGCCCTGTCTGGTGCCACATAACGATGCGACGGACGGTTGTGGCAATCCATGCAGTCCATCTTGCGGATTTCAAGCTTGGAGATGTCGTTGGTGAATTTCGGGTCGCGAAAGACGGTGACGACGCCCTGCGAATCGGTGGTGCGCACCCAGGGAATCTTCTGCCGGGCGGCGTCGGTGGCGATATATTCCACCTCGTTGCCGACCACCATGTGCCAGTGAATGCCGCCGACCGGGCCGCGGGACGGGTCTGCGCCGCCGATCTTGATCGAAAGCCGGATGGCATAGGGCGAATTGGATGCGTCGCCCTGGAAATAGCTGAACGTGCGATCCAGGTTGCCGGAGAATTTCTGCGGCCAGTGGCACTGTTCGCAGGTGTCGCGCGAGGGCCGCAGACTCTTGATGGGAGTGCCGATGGGGCGCGGATATTTGTTGAACGCCACCGAGTAAAGCTGATAGGAACCGGAAATCTTTGACTTCACAAACCATGAAACCCCATTGCCGACGTGACATTCCACGCAAGCCACCCGCGCGTGCGGACCGTTGGCGTGCGTCACATTTTCGGGACGCATCACCTTGTGGCAAGTCTCGCCACAAAACGTCACGGACTCGGTGAAATTAAATGCGTTGTAGGAGCAGATGGCCGTGAGCAGCAAGAAGACGACGCTCCCGGCAACAAACGCCACCACCCCGCGCCGGTCGCGGGGCCGGTTCAAATCAATCTGCAGCGAGGTTGACTCGCAACCATGCGCCCGGCGGCGGCGCTCCCACCACGCGCCAAATAGCGCCAGCGTAATGCCCAGAAATAAAAATGCCGGCACCCCGATGTAGGTGAGGATGCTGACATACGGATTGGAGAATTTTGCGATCGCCCCGAGGGCGAATAGCAGCAGAAAGGAGAACAGCGCGCCAATGACCACCACCATGCCAATGAGGCTGATCCAGTTGCGGAACAGCGAAAGCCGGGTGGCTTTGGACGGGGACGTTTCAGGAGGCATAGGGACGGGATGCTTAATTGATTCAAAACAACTGGCTGCCGGACGGAACCAAGAACCGGCCGGCAGCCAGAAACACAACCGGATTATTTCTTCAAGCCGCGGACATAGGCCACCAGCGCTTTGACTTCGTCAGCGGACAAGGTGTCAAACGGCTTCATCAGGGTTTTGTCATCGGCGGATTTCAAACCTTCCTTGATGGCCTTGGTGGCGGCCTCATCCTTGAGGTCGGCCTGCACCTTGGCGTCGGTGAAATCTTTCGCGCCGAGTTTCTGGCCCATCTTGGTGTCGCCTTTGCCTTCGGCGCCGTGGCACTTGGCGCACAGGTTGTCCCAGTTTTCCTTGGCCTCGGCCCCCTTCGTCGAAAGGGTCGCCGCCAGGCCAAACATCGCTGCCAGCAGAATTATTTTTTTCATGTTTTTGATTTCTAGTTTTAGTTATTCCGTTTTCGAGCGCCTCTGCGCTTGAATCTCTTTATAATTTCGGACAATCCGAAAATGTCAACCAACCATTGGTTGTAAAAGCCTTGTCGTTTCCTGACAAATGTTCCGTTTCCAGGCGCAACCGGCCCCGTCCACCCCTGCGCGGGCTGGCTGGCGAATTACCACCCGACCCCGCCGGCCTAGGTTTTGGCGCTGGGTTCCGGCAGATGCTCGCTCGGCTGCAATTCCTTCGAATCGGACAGAAACAGTTTCACCAGCACCGTCAGAATGATCGGCGGCAGGCACATGATGACGGCGGCCAGCAGCCACCCTTCCTGACCGGCAAATTCCGTTTTGTAACTCATCACTCCCCGGAAGCTCTTGGAGAAAAACTGGCCGCCCATGACGACATTCCAGCGCATCATCAGCACGCCAAACAGAATCATCGCGCCGCTGAAGAAAATCATGGTCCGCCGGGCCGCCTCCGGCACGCGCTTGCGCAGCAACTGAAGCGATCCCAGCATCACCAGCGGCAGCAGCGTGCCGATGCCCGCCTGTCCGATATTCAGCGTGTAGAATAGTTTCTCGCGGATCATGGTCTGCAGCACGGCAAACCCCTCCTCCGCGGCGAAGCCGCGGTGAAACACATCCAGCCCTTCAATGACCGCATCCACTACCAGCGCGTAAAAGAGAAACATCGCCATGGCGTCCAGACAGCGCATGTCCACCGCCTTGCGGCGAATCCAGCTCAGCACGATATAGTTGAACACGCACAGTGCGATGCCCGACACGATGGCCGATAAAATGAACATGATCGGCATGAGCACATTGCCCCACCACGGATTGGCCTTGATGGATCCGAAAATAAAACCCACATAGCCGTGCAGCAAAAAGGCTGAGGGAATTCCGATGATCGAAAGCACCCACTCCATCTTCATGTCGAGCCGCACGCTTTTTTCCGACAAATCGGTCACGCCCAGGGTCAGCACCCGGTAGATGAGCCCCTGAAAGCCGGGCGTGGTTTTCGACCATCTCACGAAGTCCTGGCGGAAATCAAACCACAACTCCAGCAACAGCACGGCCATCAGATACCACGCGTAGACAAAGCCGAATATCGCCATGGGCGACGTCATGTGCGGCGTCATCATGACCTCATAATTGCGCTCGGGGTGCCCCAGATGACACAGCAGCGGCAGGGTGGCGCACAGCAAAAATGCCAGGGCCGTCAACATCGAGAGCCGGTACACTGGCGCCAGCGCCTTCACATTGAACACGCGGACCAGCGAGGCCATGATGAATGCGCCCGCCACCAGCCCGGTGATGTAGGGGTAAATGACTATCAAAACACTCCATACCGGGTGTACGTTCGCTTCATTGGGATAGACATATCCCTGAACCTGCGGCAGCGCCTCGACGACCAGATTGGTTACCTCGTTAATCATAAATTACCTGACCTCCTTGTCCAAGGCAGCGTAGAGCACGCGTGGCTCGGTGCCCAGATGCGGCTTGAGCACCTGCACCCGGTTTTTTTCATAAAATTTCTGGATCGGATCATCGGCCTTCAAATTATTCAAGTCGCCAAAAACGCGCGCCTCCGCCGGACAGATCTCGACACAGGCCGGCTTCAGATTGCGCGTGATGCGGTGGTAACAAAGGGTGCATTTTTCAGCGGTCTTCGAGACGGGATTCAGGAACCGCGCGCCATAGGGACAGGCCTGCACACAAAAGGCGCAGCCGATGCAGTATTTCGGATCAATCAGCACCGCGCCATCCGGTGCCTTGAACGTCGCGCCAACCGGGCAGACTTGAACGCACGGAGGGTTCTCGCACAAATTGCATAGCTTCGGGACGAAGAACGCGTGCTCAATCTGATCCTTCGGCAAAGTGGGCTCCGGGAAAGCGGAAACCCCGCCTTTGGGAATCCCGCCGTTGGGCGAATCCACAATGGCCTCGCCCCGGGTTTCACCCGATCCCGGTTTGGGTTTGGGAATGATGTAACGCTCAATCCAGGTGCGGAAGTAGGGGCCTTCCGGGACGCCGTTCTCCTTTTTGCACGCTTCCGCGCACAGCCCGCAGCCGATGCACTTGTTGTCGTCGATGCACATCAGCCATTTGTGCTTGGTCGGGTCGTAGCCCTTGGGGGCGTTGGCGGAGACAAATACTTTCTGGACCGCCGCCTTGGCCGTGCGCGCGACGGAAATCGTTAGCAGACCCGCGATGGCGCCGCCCATCCTCAACAAAGAACCGCGGCGACTGATTTGGTTTTTCATGGTGTTTTGGAAGGTTGATGGGGCACGTGACATTCCGTGCACTTGGGTCCGTAATGATCTTTGACCACGATTTGCTTGAGCCAGGCCGGGCGGGCCAGGTTGGCTTCATGGCACCGGATACAGTGGCTGCCGGTGGCCTTGACCGGCAGGACGTCCGGATTGTTGCTATGCTCCCGGCTCACGCCGTGGCAACCCTCGCAGGAAAGCGTCTTGTGCTTGTCCGCCGCCAGCTTGTGCAGGATCTCGGAGTGACATTCATCGCACGCCTGCTTGCCGGCAAAGACCGGCGTCCGCGACGCAATCTCCCCCAGGGCATCTCCGCGATACCAGCCATATTCGCCGAAGGACGGCGGGACCAGAAAAGAGCGTGCGGCAAAGTAGGAGCCGACGATGGCCATGGCCACCAGCACCAGGCGCAGGATTTGTGGCGGTAATTTGAATGGGAGCATAATGCCGGCTTGGGTTTTACTGTTCAGCAGGGCGAGGGCTGCCTTTTCCCCGGCAACCCCCGCCTGCAAATCCAATCAGTTCTTATTTCTTCAGACCGCGGACATAGGTGACCAGCGCCTTGACTTCGGCATCCGTCAAAGGAGTGTCCGCCCCGGTGACGAACGCCTTCATCTTCGTCTTGCCATCCGCGTCCTTGACGCCGTCTTTGATGGCTTTGACCGCGTCCTCATCCTTGATGTCGCCCTGCACCTTGGCGTCGGTGAAATCCTTCACGCCGAGTTTCGCGCCCATCTTGGTGTCGCCCTTGCCTTCCGCGCCGTGGCACTTGGCACAAACGGTTTCCCAGTTTTCCTTGGCTTCGGCGGCTTTGGCAGACAGGCCCGCCGCGAGACCGAGCATGGTGACTAACAGAAGCATTTTTTTCATTGTCGTATTTGGTTGGTTGATTTGTGTTGCCAGCGCCTGGGCGCCGGATTCGAATCAATGTTATCCAGCTCCATTATTTCAACTAACCATTCCTTGCCCAATCTTTGGCATCTTTTGATTAGCCATGGCTCGACTATCCGCAGGCCTCGTAAATTCAATCAGGTTCAATTTCATTGAAGAAAATACCGCGGCAGCCCGCGAAATTACTTCAATGAAACAAAGGTTTTTTAACAACTCCGGCCGTTCCGGAACACGATTAGAGACACTTTTATTTGCGGTGATGAGAACAAAATAATATCAGGACCCCATGTTGGGCCAACGCATCAAATCACGGGCACACCGGTCCAGCCTGATTCCAAATACCGGCCGGATTGGGTTGAACCGTTAAAGCGGCATAGCGCAAGCCGTGGATTAAAATAGCCGACGAAAAGAAACAATTATTCCCGGGAACCGGTTGGCCGCGCCATTGCAAAAACCTTCCGGGGACAAAACCGGCGCACGGCTTCAGGACAGCAAAAAACCCCTGATAGAATCAGGGGTTTAGTAAGGTGGTGGCAGGAGCCGGAATTGAACCGGCGACACAAGGATTTTCAGTCCTCTGCTCTACCAACTGAGCTATCCTGCCAGCCACGGCCGGCCATTAAACACCGCCTTGTTTCAAATGGCAAGCAAAAGTTGCCGGCCGCTGCGAACCGTCGCGGTTTGCGTTCCCGACGGCCCCGTCCGGCCGTGCGAGACGGCACCCCGGATCGGAAAGGCGGCTCCGGGCAGACTGTTTTTGGCGTTGGACCCGGGCACGAAAAAGTCCGGGAACCTTCGGTTCCCGGACTGTGCAAACTTTATTCCGCGGCGGGACTAGGTGCGCGCGGCGGGCTTTTTCGCGGCCTGATCCAGAATGGTCGTCAGCACGCTGTTCGGCACCTGCGCAAAGGTCAGCGGCTCCATCGAGTAGGAAGCGCGGCCTTTGGAGAGCGATCGGATGGCCGTGGCGTAACCAAACATTTCGGCGAGCGGCACCTGGGCGTTGAGGACGGTCTGGCCGTTCTTCGCCTCAATGCTGACAATCGTGCCGCGACGACGGTTGATGTCGCCGAGCAGATCACCCTGATATTCGTCGGGTGTGGTGCATTCGACTTTCATCAGCGGTTCGAGCAAGATCGGGCCGGCCTTCTTGAACGCGTCTTTCAATGCGAAAATGCCAGCCATACGGAATGCGAGTTCGTTCGAGTCCACTTCATGGAACGTGCCGTCCACGATCTGCACCTTCACATCAATGACCTGGTAGCCGGCATAAACACCGCCCTTGATGGCTTCTTCGATGCCGTCAATGACCGCCGGAATGTATTCCTTGGGAATGGAACCGCCGACGATTTCGTCCACGACTTCCACGCCCTTGCCTTTTTCATTCGGCGCAACGGTGATGCAGGCGTGACCGTATTGGCCTTTGCCGCCGGACTGACGGATGAACTTGCCTTCGCCCTCGGCGTTCTTGGTGATGGTTTCGCGATACGCAATCTGCGGCGCGCCGGTGTTGGCTTCCACTTTGAATTCGCGTTTGAGGCGGTCAATGATGATTTCCAGATGCAGTTCACCCATGCCCGCGATGATAAGCTGGCTGGTTTCCTCATTCGTGAAACAGCGGAACGTCGGATCTTCTTCGGCAAGGCGCTGCAGGCCTTCGGATAATTTATCCCGGTCCTGCTTGGTCTTGGGTTCCACGGCCATGCTGATGACGGGTTCCGGGAAGGTCGGCGGTTCGAGCGTCACATCGTAATCTTCGTCGCACAGCGTGTCGCCGGTGGTGATATTGCGCAGGCCGACCAGCGCGGCGATGTCGCCGGCGTAGACCTCGTTGATGTCTTTGCGCTCGCTGCCTTGGATGACCATGAGGCGGGAAACCCGTTCGCGTTTGCGCGTGCGCGGATTGTAAATCGTGTCGCCCTTCTTGAGCTGGCCGGAGTAAACACGGAAGAACACCAGCTTGCCGGCGTAGGGATCGGTCCAGAGCTTGAACGCGAGCGAACAGAATTTCTCGTTGTCATCCGTCGGCACCTTGACGACGACCTCCGATCCAACTTCATGGCCTTCCGCACCGGGAATGTCCAGCGGGCTGGGCAGATAATCCACGACCGCGTCCACCAGAACCTGAACGCCCTTTTTCTTGAACGCCGAACCGCAGAGGACCGGCACGAGTTCGAGCTTGCAGGTGAGGCGGCGGATGGCGGCCTTGAGCACCGGGGTCGTGATCGGTTTTTCTTCGAGCACGAGTCCGGCAATTTCGTCGTCCTTGTTGGAGACGGCGTCAATCAATTCCGCGAGCGCGGCCTTGGCACGATCCTGATCGGCGGCAGCGATTTCCCGAATTTCATAATTGAGACCTTCATTGGCCTCGCCCGGACCCCAATAAATGGTCTTCTGGTTGACGACATCAATCACGCCTTCAAAACCGCCGTCAACCGGCCGGCCTTCGGCCTCGACCGGCCCCTGGCCCAGCGGCAGGAAGATCGGGAATGCATACGCCTTGAGCTTCGTGCGCATGTCGTTGAGCGCATTCTCAAAGTTCGCTCCCATGCGGTCCATCTTGTTGACGAACGCGATGCGCGGAACATTATACTTGGTGGCCTGGCGCCAGACGGTTTCCGATTGCGGCTGCACACCGGCGACGCCGCAGAACACGGCGACCGCGCCGTCCAGCACGCGCATGGAGCGTTCGACCTCAGCCGTGAAATCCACGTGGCCGGGCGTGTCAATAATGTTGATACGGTGCGGGACGTTGTTGAACGCCTTGTAAACCTGGTCCTCGCCCGCCTTGGCGGTTTTCTGCGTCCAGAAGCAGGTCACGGCGGCGCTGGTGATGGTGATGCCGCGCTCGCGTTCCTGCTCCATCCAGTCCGTCACGGTGTTGCCGTCATCCACGTCGCCGATCTTGTGGATCAAGCCGGTGTAAAACAGGATCCGCTCCGTTGTCGTCGTCTTGCCGGCGTCGATGTGCGCGGCGATGCCGATGTTGCGGGTGCGTTCGAGGGTGTATTCGCGGTTGGGCGAATTCAAGGGTTTGGCTTCAGCGCTCATAGTCTTATTAAAGTGGAAATGGAATCAGGTCTAGGAACAAAAAACGCCCCGGCGATTTCCGTCGGGGCGCAGTTGAAAAACTTTCTACCAACGGAAGTGGGCGAAGGCTTTGTTGGCCTGGGCCATCTTGTGAACTTCATCCCGCTTGCGGATGGCGTTCCCCTGGCCCTGAAAGGCCTCGAGGATTTCCGTGGCCAGCGCCACCTTCATCGGCGTGCCCTTCTTGGCATCCGCGAAATCAACGATCCAGCGCAGCGCGAGCGCGTTCTGGCGCTCCACCGGGATCTCCAGCGGCACCTGGTACGTGGCGCCGCCCACGCGGCGGGCCTTCGTTTCGATGCGCGGCTTGGCGTTGTCCACCGCGCGCTGGAGAATCTCGATCGGGTTGCTCGCCGGGTTCTTCTCCGAAATCGTGTCGAACGCGCCGTAGACGATGCGTTGGGCCGTGCTCTTTTTGCCGGAGCACATCACGGTGTTCACGAGGCGGGCCACCAGCGTGTTCTGGAATTTGCCGTCCTTGGCCAGGGGCCGTTTGGTTGCTTGACGTCTGCGAGACATAGGTTCGTTAAATCTTGTAAGGGGGTTAAATCGGTGAACCGGTTACTTCGCGGCGGCGGGCTTCGCGGCCTTCGGGCGTTTCACGCCGTATTTCGAGCGGCTCACGCGGCGCTTCTCCACGCCGGCGGCGTCCAGCGTTCCGCGGACGATGTGGTAGCGCACGCCGGGCAAATCCTTCACGCGGCCGCCGCGGATCAGCACGATGCTGTGCTCCTGCAGATTGTGGCCTTCATCGGGGATGTAGGCGATGACCTCGTAACCGTTCGTCAGGCGCACCTTCGCGACCTTGCGCATCGCGGAGTTGGGCTTCTTCGGTGTGCGCGTCATCACTTGGATGCACACGCCACGGCGGAACGGTGAATTCTCCAAGGCAGGCGACTTGGACTTGTAATTGACTTTAGTGCGGCCCTTGCGGACCAGTTGATTGATTGTCGGCATTTGCGTTAAAAATCGCTGTAAAAAACCACCGTTCGACAGTTTTGTAGAAACGGAACGCAGAATCTAAATAAACCCCGCCCCGCTGGCAACTACATTTTCCAAAATAATTGGCCGCCTCCGCCCGGCGCCCCCGCCCGCCGCGCCTGCCGCCCACACTTTCCCCCGCCAAACCACCCGCCTCCTAACCCCAACCGCGCGCCGCCCGGAATGAACAAACAGATTGCGGGAATTGGAAACGAGCGAAGCGGCTCCCCTGCCCCCGTTCATCGGCCCTGACGAATCCCAACCACCCTGAACCTTTGACTTGGATACGCGGCGCGGCTGTGTCGGTCTTTGCAGACAGCCACTATTCCGAGAGGACTTGGCGGGTTCCGCGCGCCGCTGCTTTCTGCCTTCTGCATTCTTCCTTCTGCCTTGGCCCTACGTGTGCAGCGCGGCGATCACCTCGTTGAGCTTGGCCTGTATGGCTTCGGCTTCCGAACGTGAGACCGGGTCGTGAAACGCGATGTTCAATTGGTCCACGCCATCGCAATTCGAGGCCTTGGTCGCAATGTTGTCATTCAGGCCGTTCAATTGGTTGCGCATTTCCCCCGCGTCGAGCGGGGAATCTTCCTCGGGCTTGGTCGGATCAAAAGGCATGATGATTTATTTTTTGTTTGGCAGGTTGACGGTCCGCTTGAAACTCAGGTGCACATGTGGCTCATCGTATCGCTCCAGTTGGAGTAGCCCGTGCTGCCGCCCACGGCGCGCACGCGGAACTCATACAGCGTGCCCGGCACCAGGTCTATCACCACCATTATGCGCGGATTGGAAAAAACGCCGCCCTCCTGCCACGCGCCCGTGCCGATGCGATACTGCACCTCATACGAATGCGCGTTGCGCACGGACGAACCGCGCAATTTCAACTGCGCCGTGATCACATTGAGGATGGCCTTGATCGTGGGGGTGGATAATTGCGTTTGCGCCACATGACCGTGCGAGGTCGCCTCGAAACCCGCCAGCGTGATCAAGTCCAAATTTCCCTGCGCTTTGCCCTCCAGCCACGCCGCGATCTGGCGGAGCAGCGCGATGAGCGCCAAGCGGGAGGCCTTCTTATCCGCCGTGGCCGTGGTGCCGCCCTGTTTCATCGCGCCCAGCTTGGCGCTGAAATCCTGGTTGCCCGCGTCCAGCGTCAACGCCGAGACGGGACAGCCCGCCAAATCCACCGGATGCGCCAAAAAGCAGACGTGGACGTTTTGACCAAACTGCAGCAGGGGGGTGTCTTTCTTTTGCGCGAAGGCCATTGATACATGATTCATAAGGTTATTTGCTCCTAATTCCGGGGCCGGCCCGTTCCACGTCAAAGTTTTCTTCCATGAGAATTTTTTTGACCACGTTAGCTGGCTTACAGAGTTAAGATACCAGAGAAAACAAAACCCGTCATGTCACCATAACTGGTTACAATGCAATATGTTACGAATGTTCCGCATTAGCCATCCGCTTGATCTAATCCGTCATCCGATTCACAAGAAACAGCCGGTGCCCACCCGTAAGTGGCTGGTGCTTAACGGAACCAACTATTTGCCAACGGCGGAAAACCATTTGGCAGGTCAAATTGACCAAGTGTTTCTTGTCATCACCCTTTTAAGTTGTTCAGCCGCCCTCAAACTTGGCCGAGACAATGACCCGCTTGATGGCGTCACAGACAAGCTTGCTCGCGTCACAGACAAGGATGACGTCATCACAGACAAGCTTGGTCGCGTCACTGACAAGGATGACGACGCCACAGACAAGCTTGCTCGCGCCACAGACAAGGATGACGGCATCAGAGACAAGCTTGACGGCGTTACTGACAAGGATAACGACGTCACAGACAAGCTTGACAGCGTCAGAGACAAGCTTGGCTGTATAAAAAGAGACAGTTGGAGACCGAAACGGGCCAAAAACCCATAAAACAGCAAGAAAAGGCGAAAAAGGGTGGTTTTGGCCCAAGCCGCCCGCCTCCCCTCTCAGATGAGAAATTCGTCAGGGCAACTGCACGGAACGGTAAAAGCGTTTGGGCGAATCCGGCCCCGGCGAAATGGGGGCGCTGAAACTGCCCTGCACCGGAGCGTTGGTGCTTTCCACATTCCAGTGGATGAGATCGGTGGAGCTGAGCAGGAGATAATTGTAAATATCGGAGCCGGAGAACCGCACATTCCACGCACCGTTGGTCAGGGTGACGCCCCCGACAGAATCCGGCCGCAGCCGCGAAAGCAGTTGGGCGGGAATCGCCTCGTAAGCTGCATCGGTGAGGGCATATTCCTGTTGCGCCGTGTCGCTGCTGTTGAGCCACGGAGAAAGAACACTCAGCGCGGAGACGGACAGGACATCCCCCATGGTTTGAAAGTTTTGACCGGGCTGGCTGGCGCGGCCCTGCGCGATGGCGCTGGCGATCGAAGCCGCCTGCGATGAATCGCCCGACATGAGATACGTGTCAAACGGTGGATTGGCAATGTAAACATTAAAGTCCGCTCCTGAATTGGTTAAAACGGTCAAGCCATCCAGCGCATTCAGCCAGACGGCAGGGCTGGCATTGACGGGAATCAACTGCGCCGGGTCGTTGGTGTTCAGGAGCGGAACCAGCACATTCAGCAACCGCCAGTCATTGATGGGCGCGGAGAGCTTGGCATCGTTGTAATCAGCGTCACCCATCCATTGCGCCCAACAACCGAGGCCGGTGAGGCCGGTGGCAATTGTATTATTCGTGAGAACATCAGACGCCTTTAGATAAAAGGTCTGCCACGGTGTGCCGCGATGAATACAACCGAGGGCGGAAATGGACCAGTCCGCGCCCGCCGGAAAATTCCAGTCATCAGGACGCCAGACCAACGGGTCTTTCATCTGCGTCAAGAAGGCAGCACCGTCAACGCTTGGGCTAAAAAGATAATACAGTCCCCAAGGCGACCAGCACTTGGAAACATTCGTGAGTTGAGGCAACGGAAAACCTGATATCGGGTCATCACTTACGTATATGCCGGTGCGGCCGGGGTAGGAATAGTTCAAATCAGTGACGAGAAAATGCACCAGCGGGTCATTGGCCTGCCAACTGGTGAAGGAATACATCGTCCGCTTTGGCGTGTAGGGAGCTTGCACGGCTGAGCTTAAGTTAGTGTAAATTTTGGCAAGGAACGTAAATTTGCCGTATTGCAAACGGTTGACGTTGTAAAAACCATTAAACCAAGCCTGCTCCGCCGCCGGGGTCTGCGGCAGATAAGACGGTAAATTCGGCGGAGTTACCCAATATCCGCCAGAATTCGGCGGCCCAACAACGCCTCTTGAAATGGCAATCTGGTTCACCACACCCCAAGGCGTTCCGTTGGGATTGCTAGAGCTGATCGGATTCGTGTTCCAAAGATAGTGATTGATGTTTGCAGGGTCGGAGGGGTCGGCCAGTTCCGCGTTCAAATCACGGCTGCTATCCGGTCCGGCGTACTGAACATAGTCAATGACGTGGGTGAGATTGTTGGAATCACAGTCCAGTATGGCGACTTGCAGACGGTTGGTGGTGAGCAAGCCAAAGTGCGGCAATCCCGGCGTTAAGACATTCGTCTGGTAATCTGTGTAATACGGATCGAAGCCCGGAGCGCCATTCGGTAAGGAACCCGCATTGGCATAGCCGGCGTAGCGGTAAATGGAGTTTGTCAGGAGCACTGCCGTGCCGTTGAAAGGTATGATGAAGGAATTATTATTGGCATCAAGCGCTGGGTATGGGGGACTACCAGCCCAAACCGTGCCCGGCCAGATATTGCTTAAAGTGGTGGTGAATATGGGAAGAGCAAATTGATTAAGAATGCCGGGAGCCGGCAATGCGTCATTGGTCAATACCATCGTCAGATTGTCGCGGGCAAGGATGGTGAGATTGCCGGAATAGTTTGAAACGTAGGCATTCCAGAGCGAACAGCCTACCGAGTTGCTGATGCTGAAGATATACATCTGGTTGGTTAAAAACTCATTCAGCCCAGGCCATGGATCAGCAATTGTCGGGGGTGGTTTGATCACTTGCAGCTTGCGAGTCACCTGCACGACGTCGAGCATGTAAAACTGGTTGAAATTGGGGAATCCCTTCTTGGCCCCGATAATCCAAGGGACGCCATAGATGTTCACAGCCGCATTCGTTCCGCCAATGGCCGCCACGGTCATGGCGTCAAAAGGCGTGGCCAGAACGGGGTCGCTGGCATTGGTCACGGAAGCCACATTGGTGTAGCCGGTGATGTAGAGATCGCCAGCGGGCGTGGTGGAAAAGAGCGGGCGGAAAACCGAAGGATAATCCCGGCCGCACACGGCGGCATGATTGGTGGTGGCGTCGTAGATGTTGGCGGAGAGCTGCAGGAGCCGCTGCACCGCGGGCGTGTAAACAAAGGTGCCGTTGGTGTAAACGGGGATGTTGGTCACGCCAAAGCCGAACGTGGTCCGCAACAGCGTATCGGCCACGGTGGTGAAATAGCCGACGGGATCGCTGACATCCAGCACGGGCCGGGCTGGAGCGGTGACAGCCAAGGCAAGCCAGACAACCACCAGCCATCCTCGCTTGATCCCTCCAAGCCGCAGCGCAGATAGTTTAGTCTGAAAGCTCATTCGTCAGCCTTAAGCAATTCCCAATTGACCATGACATTAAACGTTTTCCTTCCTTGAAGGAATTATATTTTAGGCCTTTGCAGACTCGAAGCTGATGATCCCCCTGCTCTCTTTGCCCTCAGCCGATCATGGCATGAGCCATTCCAGATTGTCGCCGCAATAGACCACGCGGGTGTCGAGCAGCGCGGAGGGTTTCATACCAACTACGCAAATAGTCTGGTATAAGTTGAGATATGCAGTTAGCGTTGGCGGATGGCAAGACCCCGAGCAAAACTTGATCGTAGCGGCGAGGCTGACTTGGTCATTCGCCGCCTCCAAACGGAACCTCCTGGGGCC
>CAIXBQ010000149.1 GCA_903917705.1 uncultured Verrucomicrobia subdivision 3 bacterium
ACTAGAAGAGGGAATATCAATTGCTCAAATTGCAGCAGATTATGGTCTGAGTGTAGAAGAAGTTACACAGATTGCAGCACAAATATCTGGATTAAAGATTATTGAAGAAATAGTCAAAAATGTTGAAGGAAATGCAAAAGGCAAAAATCCATGCGAGAAGGCGCAGGACGCATTGCGGCAGCTGCAAAAGGGGATTCAGAACACGCTAGATACAATTAAACAACATGAAGATTGGGTTAGTAATCCAAATTCCTACCCGGGCGGACTTCAGCCTCCATTTGACCAGCATCCTGAATGGGCTGTGGCCACCTGGTTGAAGCAAATTGCAAATCAGAAGACAAATTTGGAACGACTGAATGCCGCCGTAAAGGTGCTGCAAAAAGCTGTCGATATCGCCTGTAGTTGCTGGTATAAACCTTGGACCTGGTAATTATGAATGAGAAGGAGACAACTTTCAATCGAAGTGCAGTTCGCCAAGAATTAAGCGAGGCATTGTTGGCATTGCAAAAGTGTGAGCATAAAACTAAAGTTGGCGCGTACGACGATGATGGGCCATTAGCTATCGCAGTCGATTTTCAACAAGTTCTTGTGCATCTCTGCTTGGCATGGCATTTCAAGGATATGACTCATGAACAAATACGGGGGCTAACGCAAGAAGAGTTTAATAGGTTAGCTAACACGGTTCCAAATTTTGGGTTTGCTTTGAAAATAATGTCTGGGATTGACTCTATTTAAAAACTGGGCATAGGATTTGTTGATCAAAACATGCCGTTCGGTGCATCTAATACTTAATGATCTTGCTGCAAAAAACTCGATTACATTAACATGCCCTAAGTAAAAGAAACGGATGTGAAAAATAGTTATAAAATATGGTATTTCTATGGGGATATCAAGTTAAAGTCTAGGGTGGTTATCCAGCAATGGGAATCAGGTCGCCGGTGGCATCTAATAGGGTTAATCGCGTGGATGTTTCTCGGGATTGTTTTAAATATTGGATGCGAAACAAATGGCAGGGAATCAGCGCAGCAAGCTCGGTTGCTGAATGAGAAGGTTGCCGTTTATATAACAGGGGATGTTAAGCGCGAAGGATTCACGCAGATCAGGCGTGAATTATCAAAAGAATCAGTGTTAGAAGCGGCTGGGGGTTGGGCTGGTTTTTCCGAGTATGGACAGGACCCTAAATCGATTGGTATTACCAGAATCGAAAATGGCGTTACCAATAGGTGGAAAATCCACTTTGATCAGATGCCCCGCGGAAAATGGAAACAATTTCGTTTTCAATCGAATGACCAAATAGTTGTTAATATTCTGTATTAAGTCGGAAACATGGTGCGAAGACGAGCCGAATTACCACACGCCCCGGCCCAGGCCGCTCCACCCGAAAATTATCCCTTCGGATTTTCGTCCGGTCCGGGCAGCCGACAGGCTCCAAATGGGAGGAGGAGACTGTCAGAGAAAGTGTCAGTAAAACGATACGAAACCACCCGATATTTCAGTAGATTTCAGCCAAACAACCTTGATTTCCCCAATGAAACCGCTATATTTACTGTGTCTGGATCAGTGCAACAGAATTACCTTTTCTTTACCACTTTCATTTTTTGAGGGGTGGTAAAGCGGAAGGCGGAAGGTGCGTGCCGCACGGGCCAAGTTGGAAAACTGAAAATGGGAATGAACCACTAAGGCACCAAGGACTCCAAGGGGGCGTAAAGGAAGACGACGAGACCACTGACCAAGGGATGAGACCGGAGACTAGAGACCTGGGAAACTCAGAGAGAAATCGGAGGTCAGATGCCAGAAGACGGAAGGACCAGGCGCAGAGTGGAAAGCAGAAATTGCGGACCGCACTGGCAAACCTGCAGCATCCAACCTTCAATGCCGGATACCCGACGCCAAACCGACGCGGAAAGCGAAGCGCACAGCGCCAAGCGAACGGCAAACAACAGGTCCACGGACCAAAGGCAGATGGCATGGCAACCATGAGGAAAGTATCGTTCAAGCAGGCAAAGAACGCAAGAAGAATTATAGTATTGTATATCTTGATACAGACTACAAACCGGGTGAAGGCAAACCGAAAAGGCCCGGGCAAAGACGCCCAGGCGCAAAAATTTCAGACACGAATTGCACGAAATAAAAACGGGAGGCCAGCGAAGCGGAAATATATTTTGATGGAAAGAGGGTCAACGGAGCGCGACGCGGCCGGATCAAGACGATGAAAACTCGCTTGGCAGTCGCGGCACATTCTGTTTAATTGGCCGCGCTGATGAAACCATTTCCCGCCATAGCGCTCATTTTTTCCGCCGCGATCCTGTCTTTTTCCGCCGCCGCGCAGGAGAACAATTCGTGGGAGGTGCAGGCGCTGAGCCAGATCCTGCCCGGCACGATCGAGGGCCGCGTGGATTATGACATGGCCGCCGGTCTGGCCACGGGCACGAACGGCGTCTTTGTCCGCTACGGCGACGCCGTACTGACGGCGGACAATGCCTCGGTCAACACCAAAACCGGCGACGTGCAGGCGGACGGCCATGTGCGCATCGAATCCGGCGACCAGCTCTGGGTGGGCGACCACATCTACTACAATTTCAAATCACGGCAGATGCGCAGCGAGCAGTTCCGCACCGGCAAGTCGCCGGTGTTTGCGGGCGGCGCGGGCCTGACGGGCGACGCGAGCAACCGGATTTACACGGCGCAGAGCGCGTTTATCACCACCGACGACGCGAGCGATCCGGCGTATCGCATCCGCGCCAGCCGCATTAAAATCATTCCCGGCAAATCGGTGCAGATGTGGAACGCGGTGGCGTTCGTCGAGGGGGTGCCGGTATTTTATTTTCCGTACTATGAGCGGAACCTGGGCCCGCGGGCCAACCATTTCACGACCACGCCCGGCTACCGCAGCCGCTACGGCGCCTACCTGCTGAACACGTACGCCTGGTATCTCGGCGACACGGCGGACGGGAAAGTCCATCTGGACTACCGCGAACGGCGCGGCGTGGGCGGCGGGCCGGATTTGAACCTGAACCTCGGCCGGTGGGGCGAGGCGTCGATGAAATATTATTACCAGAACGACCGCAACGCGAACATCAGCACCAATGTGTTCCCGCAGTACGGACACATCCCCGAAAACCGCCAGCGCTTCAAGCTATCCTGGCAGGCGACGCCGGCCACGAACTTCAACGTGAAGGCGCTGGTCAACTACCAAAGCGACCCGCTGGTGCTGCACGACTTTGCCGAAAGCGATTACACGGCGAACCCGCAGCCGAACACCACGATCGAGGCGGAAAAATACTGGGACAACTGGAGCCTCGACGCGCTGGCCACGCCGCGGGTGAACAGCTTCTTCAACCAGATCAACCGGCTGCCGGACGTGAAGCTCACCGGCTTCCGCCAGCAGGTATTCAACACGCCGCTCTATTACGACAGCGAAAGCTCGGCGGGCTGGTATCGCTCCTTCGTCACCACCACCAACGGAAATTACACCGCCACCAACGGCTATTACGCCGATTCCGCCACGCGCGCCGACACGTATCACCAGATCACCCTGCCGTGGACCTTTTTCCACTGGCTCAACGTCACGCCGCGCGCCGGCGGAAGGTTCACCTATTACAGCAGCCGGAGCACCAGCTCGGCCAATCCGGACGAGACCTACCGCGGCGTGTTCAACACCGGGGTGAGCACCTCGTTCAAAGCCTCGCGGCTATGGACGGACGCCACCAATTCATTTCTGGAAATGGACGGCCTGCGCCATGTCATCGAGCCGTCGGCAGATTACGTCTTTGTCCCGCGCCCCAGCACGCCCGCCGCCCAATTGCCGCAGTTCGACGGCGAAAATCCCGCGCTGCTGCTTTCGCCGGTGCTGTTCCCGGACTACAACAGCATCGACTCGGTCGACTCGATGAACGTCGTCCGCTTCGGCCTGCGCAATGCGCTCCAGACCAAGCGCGGCGGGCAGCTCGACAATCTGGTGAACTGGAACATGCTGCTCGACTGGCGGCTGGATCCGCGACCCGGCCAGAGCAGCCTGAACGACCTGTATTCGCAGCTGGCGTTCCGTCCCCGCACCTGGCTCACGGCGGAATCGCAACTGCGCTATGACCTCGACCGCGGCGACCTGAACCTGTCGTTCCACCAACTCACCTTCACGCCGAACAACCGGTGGAGCTGGGGAATCGGCCACTGGTATCTGCGCGGCGGCACCTGGGGCAACAATCCGCCGAGCGGAAGCGCCTATGCGTGGAACGAAAACAATTACATCAGCAGCACCCTGTTTTTCCGCGTCAACGACAACTGGGGCCTGCGCGCGACGCACAACTTTGAGGCGCGGAGCGGCCGGCTGCAGGAACAATTTTACACCCTCTACCGCGACCTGCGGAGCTGGACCACGGCCATCACGTTCCGCGTGGTGGACAATGTCGGCGGCACGAAGGACTACACCATCGCCTTCGCGCTGTCGCTCAAGGCCAGCCCGTCCATGCAGGTGGGCGAGGATGTGGTGAACCCTTACCGCCTGGTGGGAGAATAAGCAGGGACTACAGGACTACGGACTGCGGAAAAGACGGACGGGGCTCAGTCCACGGGGAGGGAAACAATGAAGACCGCGCCTTTGCCGGGCTCGCTGTGGACTTCCAACTCGCCGTGATGCTCATGCGCGACCCGACGGCAGATAGCCAGACCGAGGCCGGTGCCGTTTTTCTTGGTGGTGAAAAACGTGTCGAACACCCGGGCCAGATTCTCCTCGGCAATGCCGGAACCGGTATCGCGGATGTGGATTTTCAGCCGGCGGACACCGGACGGGGCGACGCCGATTTCCGTGACCACGGCCAGCTCGCCGCCGCCGGCCATCGCCTCGACCGCGTTGAGCAGCAGGTTCATGAACGCCTGCTGCAGCTGCGACTCGTGACCGCGAACGGCGCAGGGGATGGCGCGGTATTCGCGCTTGAGGGCGATCATCCGCCCGGCCATCTGGTGCTCCAGCAGCCGGAGAGAATGATCCAGCAGGTGGTGCACATTGACGCTGGACTGATCCGCCGGCCGGGGCGCCGCGAACCGCAGCATCTGCGTCACCAGCGAGTCAATCCGCCGCAGCTCGCTCCGGACGACGCCGGCCATCTCCAGATCCTCGCCCTTTTCCAGGAGCATCTCGACAAAGGTGTTGATGGCGACCAAGCCGTTCTTGATCTCATGGGCGGCGCTGGCGGCAATGAGGCCGAGGTTGGCCAACCGGTCAAGGCGGCTGAGATTATCCTGCAGTTCGGGCTCGGAGGAGGAACTCCCCGCCGTACTGCCGGTTGGTTTTTGTGGTTTGCCGGATGACATTTTGCTGTGCGGCTCCCTCCCGCCCTCGCCAAGGACAATTTGAACTGATGGTCCACGATAATCAAACTTTGGTTAAATTCAACCAAAAACGTCCGCCCCCCGCCGGCGGGGCCACGAATGATGTGACAATCACCCGCTTAAAGAATAGCCTGTTCCGACCGATGAAAACCCAATTTGACCCGATTGAAGCCGTGCTCGCCGACATCCGCAAAGGCAAAATGGTGGTCGTGGTGGACGACGCCGACCGCGAGAACGAAGGCGACCTTATTTTCGCCGCCGAGATGGCCACCCCTCAAAACTTGAGCTTCATGGTGCGCTACACGTCCGGGGTGATCTGCGTGCCGATGACCGGCGACGAACTCGACCGGCTGCACCTGCCGCTGATGACGCAGCAGAACCTGGAGCGGATGCGCACCGCCTACACGATCTCCGTGGATGCCGCGCGGGGCGTGACCACGGGCATCTCCGCCGCCGACCGCGCGCGGACCATCCGGCTGCTGGCCGGCCCGAAAACCCAAGCCGACGACCTGGTCCGCCCCGGCCACGTATTTCCGCTGCGCTACCGCGAAGGCGGCGTGCTCCGGCGCGCCGGCCACACCGAGGCGGCCATCGACCTGGCGCGGCTCGCCGGCCTGCGCCCCGCGGGCGTGCTGGCGGAAATCGTGAATGACGACGGCACGATGGCGCGGCTGCCCGCCCTGCTCAAGTTCGCCAAAAAACACCGCCTCAAATTTTGCGCCATCGCCGACCTCATTGAATACCGCCGGACGCGGGAAAAGCTGGTCGAGTGCGTGGAGATCGTGAAGATGCCCACGGACTACGGCGATTTCAACCTGCACCTCTACCGCTCGAAAGTGGACGGCGAAAACCACGTCGCCCTGGTGCGCGGCAACGTGGCCGGCAAAAAAAACGTCCTGGTCCGCGTGCACAGCGAATGCCTCACCGGCGACGTCTTCGGCTCGCGCCGCTGCGATTGCGGACCGCAGCTGCATTCCGCCATGCGGCAGGTGGCCGAAGCCGGCAGCGGCGTCATCCTTTACATGCGGCAAGAAGGCCGCGGCATCGGCCTGGCGCCGAAGATCAAAGCCTATAAATTGCAGGAACAGGGCTACGACACCGTCGAGGCGAATGAAAAGCTCGGCTTCAAAATGGACCTGCGCGAATACGGCCTCGGCGCGCAAATCCTCGTGGACCTCGGCCTGAAAACCATCCGGCTGCTGACGAACAACCCCCGCAAAATCGTGGGCCTCGAAGGCTACGGCCTGCAAATCACCCGGCAGGTGCCCATCCAGATAAAACCGAATCCGCACAACGCGCGCTATTTGAAGACCAAGCGCGAAAAGCTGGGCCACTGGCTCTGAGTCGGCCGGGGAAGAAACGGTTTTAGGCCAACCGTCCCGCCCTTCGCGCCACCAAAACGGCCTAAACCGTCAAAATCCGCGTAAACCATTGCAAATCAGAGGCGCTCAACACCGCCAGTGAGCCGCTCAACGCCAAAAGGAACGCGCTCAACGACGTCAGGAAGCCGCTCAACGACGAAAGTAGGACACTCAACATCGCCGGGAAGCCACTCAACGTTTCCAGTAGACCGCTCAACGACACCAGCAAGGCGCTCAACGATGAACCTAATGTCCGCAATTGAAGTGGTGGTCAAAGGGTGAAAGTGTGAATAAAATTGGGGGTGATGAGCACATTTGCATCGCTGGTATCGGTTCACCTTGCGGGTGAAGGCAAAGACGAGATTTCTTTGGACACGTTGC
>CAIXBQ010000150.1 GCA_903917705.1 uncultured Verrucomicrobia subdivision 3 bacterium
ATCGCCGTCCACGTCGCTCCAGTTGGTCGCCACGTCCGTCAGGAAGATGTGCGCACTCAATCCCGCCGTGCGGGTCACGGTCATCACGCCGGCCGTGGGCGGATGGTTCGTCACCACCTCGTTCAAGAAGGCCGAACTACCTTGGTAATTGGCGTCACCGGAGTAAATGGCCGTGATAACATTTGTGCCGCGCGGCAGGGTGCCAAGGGCTGCACTTGTCGCACTGCCGCTGGCCAACGGTTCCGTGTCAAACAGCACGCCATTGGTTTGGAAGGCGATGGTGCCGCCGGCATTGGCTGGTGCCATGCCGTTGGTCTGCACGACGGCGGTGAAGGTAAGGCTGTCATTATATCCGGATGGATTGGTGGATGAAACGAGGTTCAAGGCGGTTGCGCCTATATTAAGCACTACGTTGTTGCCGCTGACGAAAACGGCTCCTACGCTGCCCGTGGGGATGGCGGTGCCGGTGACCGGATAAGTACCCGCACTGGTTATGGGGCTGCCGGCCGAAACGATATTGTAACTGCCGGGAGCCAGCGGAAATGCGCTGTTCACAGTAAACGCATTGGCGTTTAATTGCAGCGTGCCCTGTGAAACCGTCAATGCCGGATGGGTGCCGTCGTAGGTTAAGGTGATCGGCTGCGAACCGAGGCTGACGGTGCCGCCGCCCGCGCCCTTGAGGGTGGCCGCGCTGGTCGTACCGGCGGCGCTTAACTTGTTGCTGTTGCTCAAGGCATAGGCGCTGATGGCTGATACGTCAAAGGTTGCGCCTGCCGCTATATTGATGTTGGGCGTATTACTGATTGAGCCTGTTGCCCCCAGCGCCAAAGCACCCGCGTTGATGGTCGTGTTGCCGGTGTAAGTATTTGTGGCGGAGAGCGTCAATGTGCCGGTCCCGACCTTGACCAGGCTCGCCCCGCTGACCGGGCCAGTCAGTACTACGCTATTGGTATCGGTACCGACTGTGCTCGATCCGCCCGAGACAAACTGAATTGGATTTGGGAAGGTCATGGAAGCCGAAAAGCGGAGATCGCCCAAAGTGCCGTTGTTGTTTCCGTCGAGATACATCAGGTTGGCCGGATCGCCCATCGCGGAAGCGTTGGCTACCACAATGCCGCCACGGTTCAGATTCACGGTCGCCCGGAAGGTGTTGGCTCCCGTAAAGCGATAAGTGGTCGTGTTATCGCTGCTGGTATTGCTGTTGAGGAAAATGGTCGTATTGGCATTGCCGCCGGTGAGGCTGCCGGTGAGGCTGATCTGGGTGCCTGACGAAATGCCGCTGGAATTTTTAATGAGCGTATAGGTTTGGGCCGAACCCGGCGCGGGGAAGACTATATTATTGGTCAGGGTGACGGCGCTGGTGTTGGCAATGGTCAGGAAAGTGCCGCCGGAGCCGAGGTTCACCTGAAGCGTGCCGCTTCCCAGCGCGCTGCCGTTGCCGATGGTGAGCGAGCCGGCGTTGAGGATGGTGCCGCCGGAATAATCACTGGTTCCGGTGAGGGTCAGCGTGGCGGTGCCGTTTTTAATCAGCGACAATTGGGGGGTGAAACTGCCGGCCACCGGTGTGGCGTATTCGGTGAACCAGTCATGGAGAATGCCCCCGAAGGTAAAGGGGTTATTCTGAATGACGGTCAAGGTTGCCGGACCGACATTGGTCGTGGTGCTGCCGTTGCCATCGGCAATCATGCTGTTGGTTCCCGCCCCAGACGTTTGCAGGTCCGAAATGGTGGCATTGAACCCATAAAGAAACAGCCGGGCGGTGTTGGTGACCGCGGGCGGATCTAACTTGAGGATGTTTCCGTTGGTCAAGGCCGCGGCATGGCCCAGATACATCGACCCGCGCTGAATCTCCAGCATGCCGGAGAATGAATTTGAGGCGTTCAGAGCGAACGGTACCTCCATGGTATTGACACCGGACCAAACGGTCTGGCCAATGAGCGTCAGGCCGCCGGTTCCGGCGATGGAGCCGGCAAACGAGCAGTCGCAGCCGGTAAGCTGGTAGCGTGCGACGTCGTTCCGGCCGCTCTTGCCGAGGACATAGCGCTGTGAGGAGCCCAGATCGAGGCTGCTGGCCAGCCTCGCGCCGTAGTCCGCTGTACCGCTGTGGTTCGGGCCGAAGTAAAGGTCCGGATACGCCGCGCTGTTGGTGGTCGAGGTCAGGCGCAGCGTGCCGGCCCCGGTCACGTCGGTCGCCATGCTCGAATTGTTGACATTCAGGTAAAGCGTACCAGCCGACTCCACGGCGGCACTGGCGGCGACGGTGATCGGGCCGGAGGCGCTCGCAGTATAGGCGCTGCCTAATCGCAGCGTGCCGGCGTTGACGGTCGAGCCGCCGGTGTAGGTCAGGGCACCAGCCAGGGTCGTGGTGCCGGTGCCGTTGTTAACGACACTGCCGGTGCCGCTGATGGAGCTTGCGTTGGTGAGACTATCAGTGCGATTGAACGCCAGCGTGCCATTATCCGTGACGGCCCCGGCCGGCAGCGAACCCGAATTACCGCCGGCGCCGATCTGAAGTGTGCCGGCGCTGATGGTGGTCGGCCCGCCATAGTTGTTGGTGCCGCTCAAGATCAATGTGGCCGTGCCGGACTTTGTCAGGCCCAATGTGCCGGTGGTGTTTTGGATTGCGCCTGAAAAAGTGACGGGGGCGGTGATATTAGCCGTCAATACCGGTGTGCCGCCGGCGCTGATATTGTCCACCACGCCGCCGCCGGCCAAGTTGATCACGTTTGGGTTGAAACTTGCGAGATCCAGCGTGCCGTTCACGGTGATGGTGGTGCCGCTTGGAATCGCACCTGCCGACCCCAATACCAGGGTGCCGGCGGATATCGTCGTCGCCCCGCTGTAATCGTTGGTTGTGCCAAGCGAGAGCGTGCCGGTGCCCAGCTTGGTCAGGCCGGTCGTGCCGGTGATCTTGCCGGTGCCGCTGAAAGCGTAGTTGTTGGCGCTGTTCGAAATTGTGACGGCGCTCGGCGCGACTGCGACCGCAAGATTGACGGTGAAATTGGTGGCGGTGTCGTCAAAGAACACCCGGTCGGTGTCCAGATAGGCAGTCGGCGCACTGCTGCTGGCCAGCCGCCAGACGCTGCCGCCGGAAACATCCCAGTTGGTGGCTGGCGAGCCGACCCAAAGAACTGAATCCACACTGGTGACGACGAGTTGAATGGCGGAGACGGCGGTATTGTTGGTGAGATAGCCGACGGCGCGCGAAGGCAGCGAGCCAAGCACAAATGAGCCGGAGCCGTTCACTATCCCGGAGTAGGCGATCAGCGTGTTCGTGCTGGGGTTGGTTGGCAGCGAACCGACGACGTTTACCGTCACTGTGCAGTTGTTGGTCAGGCCATTGAGGCCTGTGACGGAGAAGCGGCCGGCCACCGTCGAACCATCGCCGCTGCAGTTGAGCGTGACGGCATCCGCGCCGGACGCTCCGAGGGTCAGCGAGGCATTCGTAAAGACGCCATTGTTGACCGCCGAAATCGTGGCGCCGTTGCTGACGACCACCGGTCCGGCGATGGAACCGGAACCGTTCAGCGTGCCGGTGCTGACGGTTGTCGGGCCCGTGTAGGTATTGACGCCGTTCAAGCTCAATGTGCCCGGACCGGTCTTGGTCAACCCGATGGCGCTGCCACCATCGCCGATGACTCCGCCCAGAGTCAGGCTGCCCGTCGTCACGCCGATGCTGGAAGCTGAAGCGAGCGTGATGGCGTTGTTGAAAACATTGTTGCCGGCGAGGTTCTGGAGCGCGCCCACCCCGACGCCGCCAGCCTGACAGCCCGTGCCATTAAGGGTGAGGCCACCGGCCCCGGTGTAGGTGCCGACGTTGTTGAACGCCACCGTGCCGCCGCTGCTCACGGTCTTGGTTCCCGTGCCGAGCGCGTTGACCGAAGCGGCGATAAACTTGGTGTTGGCGGCGATGGTAAACGGGGCCGCGTAAGTGTTGTTTCCGCTCAGCTGCAGCGTACCGACCGAGTTGCCGCCGCTCAAGGTGCCGCCTTTGATATTCCAGGGAGTGCCGGTCCCCGCCCCGCTCACGTTGCCGGAGATGGTCGCGTCGAAGCCGTTTACATTGATGTCAATGCGGCTGACGAGTTCAATGTTGTGGAGCACATTGATGTTGTTGGCGTCGAAGCGCAGGCCACCGTTGTTGCTGGTCTGGTCGAAGCGGACCAGGTTGGCGGAGTTCCCCAGACAGCCATCACCCGCGATGGCCAGCACGCCGCGGTTAAAATACATGGTTGATTGGAATGTGTTGTTGACGTTGGCCAGCTGCAACACGCCGGAACTGCCGCTCGTGCTCATGTTCACCCAAAAAGTCGCACCCGAGTTGCCCCCGCTTATTACGCCGGACAGGGTCATCGTCTTGGCATCCGTCCCGCTGAAGCTAGTGGTGACCGCCGAACTTGACAATTGAAGGTTGTTGGTCACGTTGAGGGTGTTGTTAAAGAACAGCGCTGACATGCTAGTCGTGTTACCCAACACGACGTTTCCGGTACCAAACGCATTAGAGTTGCCTACAATGATCGCACCTGTCGTGGCTAGACCGTTGATCGGTCCGGCTTTGATGGTAATTCCGCCGCTGAAGGAGTTGGTGCCGCTCAGAGTCAGCGCATTCGTACCGGTCTTGGTGATGCTGCAGGAACTGCCGCCTTCACCCAAATTCGCGGAAATATTGATGCTGCCAACGGTTTCAATGGTGCCGCTGTTAAGCAGGACATATTTGCTGGGAAGTCCGCTGGTAATATTGGGGGCTAAAGTGAGCGTTCGTGTGCCGACGGCATTCGTCAGCAACCCGCCACCTGTGCCGCTCAAAAACAAGGTGCCTGCGACGGTGGATGATGAATTTCCGATCGTCCGGTCAACGGTCGAACCCGCCGCCAGAACAATGGCACCGAGGTTGGTGCTGCCGTTGGGGGGTGTGTTTAAATTAAAGCCGATTGAGGTGGCGCTTCCGGCAGCGCCGAACAGGGCAATATCCCCGCTCACCGGTGTCCCCGAATTGTTGGTCCAATTGCCGGTGGTAAGCCATGCGGAACCGGACCCGGTTCCGGTTCCACTGCCAGAACCGCTCCAGCCAAAGATGGTGGCATGGATTTCACCGACAAAAACAACCCCGACAATGAACGCGAGTATCCAGGCGAATCGAGAAGTGGGAACCGGTTTTAATGACGTTTGCATAATGAATTTGATTTCAGGTTGCTGAATTTACCAATCATCAGCGGTCTGAACTGTCCGCTGTGATAGGCCGATTGTAGTCCAATGACAAAAATTGCATATCGCCTGTTTAGGCGAGGAAGCGGAGGTCGCCAAGATTTGCCCACGGCGGGCGTCGGCAGGTTGCCGCCTGAGGGGCCGCCCCGGTCCGCTGTTGACTTAACTTCTCTGTTCCGGTTGAGTGGGCGGTGAAAGGCTGATCCATGCAATTTAATCGGACAATTCATCATCTCTATTTGGGCGTCATTGCGGCGGGCATTTTATTCGCCGCCGGCGGCACCGGCCGGGCGGAAGAAAATATTCCGGCGGCTGACAGCTCGAAGGTTTTGTATGACCCGCGAGCGCCAAGTGAAATGGATGTGTTGGCCTCCGATGCTGAGGTGGCGACCTTGAGTGCGTTGCTCAAGGATGGCTGGGCATTGTTTCTGGAGGATCGCGCTCATCCCATTCGCCACGCGAATGGTTTGCCGGCGCGCTGGTCGAACGATCTTGCCGGCCATTCGCAACTATTCAAGGGCGCGGCGCAGCCGGGCGAATTCTTCGTCTTTCAAATCGGCGTGTTCGCTGCCAAAGGGGCGCTGGACAAGCTCGCGGTGGAGTTTGGTGATCTGCGTGGTCCGGGCGGGGCGCTGCCGGCGGCGAGCCTGCGCTGCTTCAACCTCGGCGGCACCAATTTCGTCGGCCAGCCATTCAGTCAGCCCGTCAGCGTCGCTTCAGGCAAACTGCAGGCGCTGTGGATCGGGGTGGATGTGCCCCGGACGGCGGTGGGCGCCTATCGGGGCAAAATCGTGGTGAAGGATGGCGTGACGGGTGTGAGCCACGCCGTCAATCTGGAACTGACCGTCGCGGGCGCGGTGCTGGACGATCATGGCGACAAGGATTCATGGCGGCTGTCGCGCCTGCGCTGGCTCGATTCAACGCTCGGACTGGACGACAATGTGGTCACGCAGCCGTTCGTGCCGATTGCCCGCACCGACCGCACGCTGAAATTCCTGGGCCGGGATATGGCGCTGGGCGCGGATGGTCTGCCGGAACAGGTTCATTCCTTTTTCAATGCCGGCAACACGGCGATCGGCAAGGAGCCGACGCGCGAACTGCTGGCCGCGCCGTTTCACTTCGTGGTGGAGACGGAAAGCGGGCCGGTGAAGTTCGGGTCTGCCCAAGTCACGTTCACCCGCGAACTCAAAGGCGCCGTGAACTGGCGTGCGGTGTCGCAGGCGGCGGGGATGGAATTGACGGTGGACGGGGTGTTGGAATACGACGGGTTTGCGGATTTTCATTGCCAGATCAAATCGGCGGCAGCGCTCAAGGTAAAGGATGTGCGCCTCGAAATGGATGTTGCCACCGGTGCGAGCACCTACTTCATGGGGCTGGGCCACAAGGGCGGCATATGTCCGGTCACGGTGGATTGGCATTGGAACACGGACGTGAACCAGGACGGTTTCTGGCTGGGCGCGGTTAATGGCGGTTTCAAGCTCCAGCTTTATGGCGAGAACTGGCGCACGCCGCTGATCAATGCCTACTATCATTACCGGCCGATTAACCTTCCCGAATCCTGGGCCGGTACCGGGGGCAAGACCGGCGGCATCCGGTTGGCGAAGTCTGCGGGCGGCGAGGTTCACGCCGTCGCCTACAGCGGCCCGCATGAATTCAGTGCGGGGCAGACCATGGACTTCAACTTCAAGCTGTTTCTGACGCCGTTCAAGCCGCTGGACACCGACGCCCAGTGGGCGCAGCGCTACTACCATCCGCATCAGGGGATCACTGACCCGATCTTTTACCAGTGCGAAAAGGTGAAGGCGATGGGGGCCAATCTGCTCAACATCCATCACAATCAGGAGCCAAACCCGACCATCAATTATCCGTATTTCGACTTGTCCATGCCGCTGCTCAAGCAGAGCGTCGCCAGCGGTCACGCGAACGGGGTCAAGGTCAAGATTTACTACACCACGCGTGAGATCACCAGCAATCTTCCCGAACTGTTCCCTTTCTGGAGTTTGAATGGTGAGATCATCTGCGCCAGCCCCGGCCTGGACGGCCGGAATGCCCATCCCCTGACCAACAAGAATGGGCCGCATCCGTGGCTGTTGGAACATCTGGGCGAAACGGGTTACATCCCGGCCTGGCGGGAGGTGCTGCGCGGCCGCTACCAGAATATGCTCGACTTGGCGGTGATCACCACGCCGGATTCCCGGCTCGACAATTTCTATTGCGAAGGCCTGGCCTTCACCCTGCGCGAAACCGGCTTTGATGGCATTTATGTGGATGACACCGCGCTGGGCCGCAAATCATTCCAGCGCGCCCACCGGATTTTTGAGGCGTCCGGCAAACCGCTGCTGGCGGACATGCATTCCTGGAACCATTGGAATGCCACCGCCGGGAGCACGCCCTCGGCCTATTGTTACCTGCAGAACTTTCCCTATTACCACCGTATCTGGTATGGGGAAGGTTTTAATTACAACACCGCGCCGGACTACTGGCTGGTGGAGATTTCCGGCATCCCGTTCGGCTTGATGGGCGAGATGCTTAACGGCGGCGGCAACAAATGGCGCGGGATGCTCTTTGGCATGACGCAGCGCCTCGGCTGGTCCGGCGATCCCCGGCCGGAATGGAAGTTCTGGGATGAATTCAGCATGGCCGGCACCACCATGCTAGGCTGGTGGAATCCCGCCTGTCCGGTTAAAACCGACGATCCCGAAGTGCTGGTATCCGTTTACAAGCAGCACGGCAAAGCCCTGCTGGCTGTGGCCAGTTGGAAGCCGGTGAAAACCGAGGTAAAGCTCACCGTGGACTGGCAGGCTCTGAGGCTTGATCCAAAGAAAACCACGTTGACGGCGCCGGAGATCGAGGGCTATCAGACCGCCGGAGTCTTCGCGGCCGGCGACGCCATTGCCGTTGAACCGGGCCGCGGGTGGCTGCTGGTGGCGGACGAATCTCCCCAACCGGCGGCCGGTGGAAAAGCTGCACCCGGCAAGTGAGGGGGTTCAATAAATGTCGAGCCGCCAGCCTCACCGGACGGGTGATTTAGTCGAGTCGGTCTGGGTCATGTCTTTTTCACCCTGAACCTCCGGGAACTCTTTCATCACCTTCAAGGCATCGTCGAAGGTGAAAGCGCCCGGGCTGCCCGGATAATTCTTGTAAGACCAGAAGATATAATTGACGTGCAGCTGGGTTCGGGCGAACTGGAAAATCTCCTTCATCGAAACACAGCCGGCGGCGGGCGGCGGCAGATTTCGGGTTGCCGCGGCGGTGCCCATGTTCCGGGCGTCGTTCCGGTCATGCCGGTAAGAATCATCCTGTGCACTGCCGAACAGCTTGAGCCGGCCGTTGAACCGGTCATACAGGCGATAGGTTGACTGCAGGCGCTTCCGGTAGGGCAGTATGTCCGGACCGCCCATCACGACCCGGTAAGGAATCACCGCCTCCGCGATTTCGCCCAGATACTCATCCCGTCCTTCCAGATGGTTCATATACCAGAAAACCTGGCATTGATCCAACGCCTTGCTGGATTCCGTCAGGATCTGGATCAGGGCGTCACGATATTTTTCCGGCGTGTAATCCTGTTGGCGCTGTATGGTTGGCGTGATCATGAGCGCGGATTCCTGCAGCGCCACGCCCTCGAAATTGGGATCAGTGTTCAAGTCCTTGGCCAGCGCCCGGTTCAGGGCGATCAGGCGGCTGACCACCACCGGATCCCATCGTTTGGCGGTGAAGCCGCGCAGGTTCGGCAGGGCGTAGGTTGACAGGTATTCAGGTAGCGGATTTCTACCCGGATTGAACGTCTTGTCCGTGATGGAAACTACCAATTGCCTTTGGTGGTTCCGGAGCAGATCGAGATCCGCCTGGATGCCGGAGAAATGATAAGCCCCTTGCCGGGGTTCCAGGTCAGACCAATAATAGCGTTTGTTCACTCCCCGCACCGGCGGTTCATCCAGCTCCCGGATACTGGCGACCGGTTCGGCTTCATTGATGGCCACGTAATGACCGGGATGATATTTACCGGGGAGGTCGGCTCCGCGCAGCCAAGTCGGTCCCAAGCCAGCCAATAACATCGTGATCAGGGCAATCAGTCCCGCTGGCAGTGGGTGGATTGAATGGGATGTGGCCGGATTCACGTTTGTGTGATGATAATCTGGTTGGGAGCCGGCTCCCATATAAAAAACTTGTCCGCGCCCAGCCGCGCAACTATTCGCTGGTTTCGCTGTTATACCAAACTGCATGAATCACCGCTTCTGGCTGCTTGCGCCCGCTTTGCCAGCATGCTCTCCGACCGGTTGTTGCAATTCATTCGGGGATGTTGGCGTGGCTTTGACGCCGGTCATCCAACCCTGATGCCATTCGCATGGATGCCTACGCGCAGCATGTCAAACACCCGCGATACGGCAAGCGGCCGCGCATCACCGGGGTCGATCCGGATCCGGATGCCTCAATCGTTCATCTGCATTGGAATACCAGATTCTTGACTGAATCACGGCTGAGGCTGATTGAACAAGCCCTCGGCTGGCGTCCGGCGCTTCCGGAAGACGGATCACGGATGGTGCGAGGCACCGCTGTCGCTGCCGATCTTGCCAGGCAGACCCCCGCAACCATTCCGGTTACCCACTACTATGATATTGACCGGATCTGCCGGGCCTGTGGCCGGAGATTCATCTTCTTTGCGGACGAGCAGAAATATTGGTATGAGGAGCTTGGCTTCCCCCTCGAGGCGGATGCCATCCGGTGTCCTCCCTGCCGGCAACGGCTTCGGCACATCGCCAGTTTGCGCGAGCGATATGAGCAGTTGTTTCATGTGCCGGCACGCAGCGTGGCCGAAACGCTCGAAATGGCGGATTGCTGCCTGACCTTGATTGAGGAGGCGATCTTTCACTTCGGCCAGTTGGAGCGGGTTAGGATGCTGCTCCATCGCATCCCGGAATCCGGTCGCTCCGACAAATTGTATCTTAACCTGATTGCGAGATTGCCGTTGGTTGCAAAATTGTCAAACCATGGAAGAGTGCCATAATAATATTTCCTCCCCGGCTCAACGACCGCTAACATCAACCATGAATATATCAGGAAAAACTTCCCCCGCCAAATGCCTGGTTTTGTGCTTGGGCGTGATGGCTCTGGTCGTCACCGGCTGTCCGTACAACGACTACACGGTCCAGCTTAAGCCGCAGGGAAACGGCATTGAGCGCACGCTGATATTTTACCGTGCCGATGGCGTTAATACAAATAACAGCGCCCCCAATTATCAGGCTTTCGAGGCGGATGAGGTGGCGGCAATCTCGGCGCTGTATCCGGCGGCCGGCGTGACTAACGACGGCGGCCGATATGTCGTCCGGGGGGAATTTAACGACATCCTGCCGGGCGATGTCGGCGGCGCGGGCGCTTACACCAATCTGACCACCAGCCTCGGCTCGGCCGGTTTTTATGTCGAGCGGTTTCGCGGCAATGATGATCTGGCCGGCATGACTGAACGGCGCTTCCAGGCTGCCGACCAGCTGGCTGACTTGCTTGCTGGCTGGAGCCGGGCAGAGCTGGGGCGGGAGCCCGGCTACGACCGGTTACATCGCTTTCTGGAGTTGGACTTGCGGCGCGATCTTAAGAACCTCAGCGCGTACTGGTGGGAGGTCCAGCTCGTCAATAGTTACAAAACCAACTCCAGCGAGGAGTTTGTCGTGCGCTTTGGCCAGTATCTCCTGGAGCGCGGCTATTTCTCCCTGGGAGAACTGCCCGGCTTGTTCAGGGATGTTTCGGGGGATGACTCGCCGGCCTGGCAGCGCCGGATTCAGCGGCTGGTGGCCCGCAAAATGGGGGTGTCCGAGGCAGACCCCGTGCCGGGCTCGCTCGCTTTCCTTGGCAGCGAGGACGGGATGGAAAAATCCCTTACCAATTACCTCGCCACCACGGAAGCGTACCGCGCCCGACTCAAGCAATGGGAGGAGGAGCAGAAGACCGATCCCGAAAGTAAACGGCCGGATCCCAAGGAAGTGGTGACCAAGGCCGCCGAAAACCTGATTGAATTCAACCTGTTCGTCACCGCCGATCATCTCGCGGTAAGGCTGTCGCTGCCAGCGCCGCCCCTTCACGGCAACGGTCGCTGGGATGACGAGCTCAAGCAGGTGACCTGGGAAACGGATCTCGGCGGCCGGACGAATGCGACGCACTTGCCTTATTCCTGCTATGCCAGCTGGGCGCAGGCCGATGTAGGATTTCAGAAAGATCATCTCGGCAAGGTCGCCTTGGCCGGCGATGAACTGGTGCAATACTGTCTGTGGCGGAGCAGTCAGGTGCCGGAGCGGGGTAGGGAATGGGATGCGTTCCTGGCCGGCTTGGAACCTGGTCCCGGCTTGAAGGCAAAGCTGGATACCTTCCGCTTCTCCGGCGAAATGGAAAGGTCAGAGACCAACCGCCAGCAAAATCTTTCCACCCCGTCCGCCTGGCCCCGGGAATTGCTCAATGCCGCGTTGAAGTAATGAGCGGGTTTTTATACAGACTCACTTAAAGAGCAAAGGCCACTCCATCCAAGGAGTGGCCTTTGCATTTCTAGATTACAAAGTTATTTCTTTCCATTCTTCGCCGCCTTGAGCTTGGCCCAGCGCGCTTTCTGTGCTGCCTTGATCGCCGCAATTCCAGCTGCGCTGATCTTTTTCTTGGCCGCAGGCTTCGCCGCCGCTTTGGGTGCCGCCGGCTTGGCCGCTTTGATCTTGGCCCAGCGGGCTTTTTGAGCCGCCACGATGCGGGCCCGGCCGGCCGCGCTCATCCCGCCCTTTTTGACCGGCGCGGTCTTGGTAGCAACCACCGCCTTGACCGCCGGTTTGGCGGCAGAAGACTTGGCCGCCTTGATCTTGGCCCAACGTGCTTTTTGAGCCGCGACGATGCGAGCCCGGCCCTCGGCGCTCATCCCGCCCTTTTTCTTGGCCGCCGGAGCGGCTTTGGCAGGTTGGGACGCGTGGACCTTGGCCCAGCGGGCTTTTTGAGCCGCCACAATACGGGCCCGGCCCTCGGCGCTCATGCCGCCTTGCTTGGCGGCGGCCGGCGCGGATTTCACTTCGCTGCCGAAAATGGCCGCGAGCTGGGACTTAAGCGTGTCGATCTTGTCCTGAAGATCGGCAGCTTGACGGAGTTGAGTTGGTGTTAGATTTTCAATACTCATAGTGAAGTTATTAAATCACACGGGATAGGATTGGTAAAGGGGTAATTTACCGGTCTGACCCGGCTTGCCAAGGAAGGTTAATTAATTCTTACTGCTCTTAGCCGGCGGTCGCACCCTCTCACTGGCGTTAAGCCAGGGCCATAGTCCAGCCGGTGCGCAGATATTGCGCACGGAATGGCGGCTTAAATGTCGTTTGATCAAACGCGTCATGTTTACTGTAAGTCGTTGGTGCTGCTCGCAATACATTTCTGCTCGCGTTGTAACCAGACGGTTACTTGTTCGTCTGGGTTTAGGTAAGGCAAAACGCCTTGAATAAACATATGAAAACAAAAACGGTTCCTCGTTGTTGGTAATGGGTAATAAGTCGAGTCATTTGGCATAGTAAGGGATTTCCAGTTTGCCGGCGACAAAGTAGAGCATGGCGGTTTGATATTCAGATGACCGATAGCCTCGGGCTTTGCGTTTGACGGCCGAG
>CAIXBQ010000151.1 GCA_903917705.1 uncultured Verrucomicrobia subdivision 3 bacterium
TCTTTGCCTTCACCCGCAAGGTGAACCGATACCAGCGATGCAAATGTGCTCATCACCCCCAATTTTATTCACACTTTCACCCTTTGACCACCACTTCAATTGCGGACATTAGGGTGAACCATGCCGGAATCTGGTCGGATTTCAATTCCAGTTCCCGGCCCTCGGTGATCTCCGCCAGCCAGGTGTGTTTGCCATCGGCGTTGTCGCCGGAGTTGTCAAAAATATAAGCGCGGTTGGTGTGCCGGATGGCGGCCATCAACAATTCCAGCGACCGGTGGTAGCGTTCGGCTATTTTTTCTTCCGGCACATTGTGGCCGCCCAGTTTGACGCGGCTTTTCACCCGCGAAATGTTGATGGATGGGTCGTCGGTGGCGACGTAATACAGATAGGTCCGGTAGCCGGCCGCCTGGGCTTGGGCCAGCAATTCCACTTTGCCGGGATGCGACATGACCGTTTCCAGCGTGTAGGAGATTTTTTGCTCCATCAGCTTTTGCCGGAGAAAGTCGCTGGCCGCCGAGGCGAGATACGAATTCACCTTCACCGCGCCAAATTCCAGTCGGTGGTTGGCGAAAGTCAGTTATTTCGCGGCCTCGCCGGATCCGGCGGCGCGGAGAAATTCGGAATTTTGGAAAAATGACAGCACCGCGTCGGTGGCGGCGGGCGTCGCGCCGTAGGCGGAGAAATCCAAAAAGGTTTGCTGCCGGATTTCCTGTTCCATCTCATCCGGGTTGAGATAGATGCCGAGCAGGGCCGGCGGCAGGTGGGATTTCAGCGTGCTTTTACCCGAACCATTCGGTCCGGCGAACATTCTCAACCGTGGCGTGGCCGCGTTCACCGGATGGTGAAGACTTTGCCGGAAACGAATTGGGTGGGCGGTTCGATTTTCTTCACGGCGACCTTGCGGCCGTCGGGGAAGACTTCGTAGATGACGCCGGCCTGCGATTGCAGCACGCTCTGGCCGGACGCGAGTACGTGTTCGCGCGCCGCCGCGAAGGCCGGGCCGGAGACGGCCGGAAACTGGCTTTCGAGGTGTTGGATGTCTTGGTCTGACATGGCGAATCTTTCTGGTTGAAATATAAGGCACCGATCGGATTGCAGCAACCTTGTCTTTTCCGGTCGGCCATTCCTGCATCATGCCCGGTTTGAGTTCGTTGGCCTTGGCGCGGCTCCACTGGCCGCCACCGGCGCGCCGCGGGATGGGGGCCTTATCGCTTCCGGAATTTCGCCAGCGCAAACGCGGACATTTCCTGCGCTGCCGGGATTTTGCACAGCATCGCAATCAGCCAGTAGATGGCCCCGGCCATCCCCGCCGGCCCAAACACCGCGCCGATCTTCAGTGCGAGCGTCGTGTGGCCCAGCCATTGTTCCCAGGCCGTCCAGCCGCACCAGGCGGCGACGCCCGCCAGCAGGGCCGCCAGCGCCAGCGGACGAAGGGTTTCGCGCAGCGGCCCCATTTCCAGTTTGCCCAGCTTTTTCCGCAGCGCAAATATCAGCAGCGCGACGTTCGCGACCGAGGTGACGGTGTTGGCGATGCCGAGTCCTCCCTGCTTCAGCGGCACGATGAGGATGGCCGCGAGCATCAGGTTCAGCCCCAGGCACGCCAGGCTGATTTTCATCGGCGTCTTGGTGTCGCCCAGCGCGTAAAAAGCGCGGGCCAGGACATTCACCGTGGAAAACGCCACCAGGCCCGGCGCGAGGCAGACGAGCGCGAACGCCGCGCGGTCGGTCGAGGCGGCGGTGAATAATCCGCGCTCAAACAGCAGCCGCATGATGGGTTCCGCCAGCGCGACCAGCATCGCGGCGGCGATGAGGTTGACGAAGACCAGCGAGCTGATGCCGTGCCGCAGCGTGGCGCGGAATTCCGGGTAATTCTTGTCCAGTGCCAGCCCGCTCAGCGCCGTGAGCATGTAGGTGGCGAGCGAGATGCCGAACATGCCCTGCGGCAGTTCCATGAGGCGCACGGCGTATTCAAACGACGCGTTGATCTGCGGGTTGATCCAGAACGCCAGGCTCTGCACCAGCAGGACGTTGAGTTGGAATGCCGCCACGCCGATCGTGCCGGGGATCATTCGCGTGGCGACCAGCCGCACGGTTTCATTCTTCCACGGCGAAACCCAGTGGTAGCGGTAGCCCTCCCGCCAGAGGGTCGGCGCTTGAAACGCCGCCTGCGCCACGCCGGCGACCAGCACGCCATAGGCCAGTGCGAAGATCTGCGTCGGCAGCCGCCCTTCCTTGGGCAGGTGGAGGCCGAAGTGCGGCGCGACCAGCAGGACCGAGGCGATCATCACCAGGTTCAGCATCGTCGCCCCCATCGCCGGGATGAAAAAATGGCCGCGCGCGTTCAGCATCCCCATCAGCGCCGCTGCGATGCAGACCAGCAGCATATAGGGGAACATCACGAATAGCAGCCGCAGCATCAGCCCCGTGCTGGCGCTGAATTCATGCGCCGACAGCGCGATGGCGAGGCCCAGCATGACCACGGCGATCAGGCCGCTCGCCACCACGACCAGGCCGGAGATGACGGCGTTGGCGGCTTGCCACATCTCCGCCTCGCCGTGATTTTTTTCCTTTTCCTTGAAGATGGGGATGAACGCCGCCGTCAGCGCGCCTTCGCCGAGCAGCCGGCGGAAAAGATTCGGGATCTGGAACGCAAACGTGAAGGCGCCCGCCACCCAGCCGTCGCCCATGAAGCGCGCATAGACCATCACGCGCACCATGCCGAGCACGCGGCTCAATAGGGTGGCGGCGGCCATCGCCCCGGAGGCTTTCAACATTTTCGACACCCGCGAAGGTTAAAGTCCAAAGCCCTAAGTCCAAAGTCCAAAGTTTTGAATGGCCAACGTGGTGGGGCGGGCGTCCGCGCGAGCCGCCGGTGGCCGTCTGCCTGGACCGGCTCGCGGGGACGCTCGCCCCGCCGGTTTCAATTGGCCATTGGCAACCGCCCGCCGCCAATTTATCCTGCCTCCGTGAGCATCATTGCTGAACTGAATTGGCGCGGCCTCGTCGCCGACTGCACCGACGCGGCGGAGCTGGAAAAGAAAATCGCCGCGCCCATCACGCTTTATTGCGGCTTCGACCCCACCGCCGACAGCCTGCACGTCGGCAACCTCGTGCCCCTGCTCGCGCTGCGCCGGTTTCAATTGCTCGGCCACCATCCCATCGCCGTGGCCGGCGGGGCGACCGGCTCCATCGGCGATCCCAGCGGCAAGACCGCCGAGCGCCAGCTCCTCACCCGGGAAATCCTCGAGCACAACATCGCCTGTGTGAAGACGCAGCTCGCGAAGCTGCTCGATTTTGAGACGAAACAAAATCCCGCCCGGCTCGTCGACAACGCCTCTTGGACGCAGGGCATCTCGTTCCTCGATTTCTTGCGCGACATCGGCAAGCATTTTTCCGTCAACCAGATGGTCGCCAAGGAATCCGTCCGCGCCCGCATGGAGGACCGCGAGGTGGGCATCAGCTACACCGAATTCAGTTACATGCTGCTGCAGGCCTTTGACTTCATGGTGCTGTGCCGCGACGCCAATTGCGAATTGCAGATCGGCGGCAGCGATCAGTGGGGCAACATCACCGCCGGCATCGAGCTCACGCGCAAGAAAACCGGCAGGCAGGTCTTCGGCCTCACCCTGCCGCTCATCACCAACACCGACGGTTCCAAGTTCGGCAAAACCGCCGCCGGCGCCATCTGGCTCGATCCCAGGCGCACCAGCGTCTATAAATTTTACCAGTTCTGGATCAACACCGACGACCGCGATGTCATCCGGTACCTGAAATACTTCACCTTCCTGTCCGCGGCTGAAATCGGGGCGCTGGAAAAATCGCACGCGGAAAATCCCGGCCCGCGCATCGCGCACAAGGCGCTGGCGCAGGCGGCGACGGATTTGATTCACGGCCCCGGTGCCACGGCGGAAGCCGTCCGCGCGAGCGAAATTCTTTTCGGCGGCGGGTTGCAGGACATTGCCGAAAACACCTTCAACGAAATCATCGGCGAGGTGCCGACGCGGGAAATTGAGCAGTCAAAACTGGCGGGTGCGGGCCTGCCCCTGGCGGAGCTGCTCGTTCATGCCGGTTTGTGTCCCTCCAAGGGTCAGGCGCGCAAGGATATCGAGGGCGGCGGTGTGAATATCAACAACGTCCGCGAAGCCGGCGCCGCGCGCGCCGTGACGGCCGCCGATTTGCTCTTCGGCCGGCACATCCTGCTCCGCAAAGGCAAAAAAAACTACGTCGTCATCACCGCGAAGTAGCAGCCGACGTCAGGAGGCTCTAACTAAGGCTGGGAATCGGGGTCAGCCACCATCTGCTCATTACGAGCTGGGCGGACGCACCATGTTCCCGGCGTCCGGATGTCTCGTCTGCGCGTAAAGCTTCCAGAACTTCGCCCAGAAACCTTCTTGCAACGGATGAAGCGTGGGATAGCCGGGCACGACCGCGCCGCTGAATGGCCATTCTTTTGGTGTTTTTACGAGTTCCGCTGCGCGCGGGTTATCAAGGATGTAATGGCAAACCCGCGCAAAAGCATTTCGCCGGCGCTCCGCTTCTTTCAGGACATGATCGTGTGCCTGATGTTGGAATTTCTGTGGCGCAAGCATCGGTTCTAGTCTCCTGAGTCATAATAAACTTTCATAAATAGACGGGGTCTGTATCATGTCGGCATGCCAACAAAGGAAACGCGAGGCCGCCCCCAAAAACATCCGCTTGTGGTTTCTGAACCGCACCGGCAAGAGCTGGAGCA
>CAIXBQ010000152.1 GCA_903917705.1 uncultured Verrucomicrobia subdivision 3 bacterium
AGGCCAAACGGATGCTGGGCCGCACGCCCGGCAACATCGTGGCCATCCGCCCGATGAAAGACGGCGTGATCGCCGACTTCGAGATCACCGAGGCCATGCTTCGGCATTTCATCCAGAAGGTTCATCACCGGAAACTCATTGCCCCCCGCGTCGTGGTGGCCGTGCCTTCGGGGATTACCGAGGTGGAAAAACGGGCGGTGAAGGATTCCGCCACCCACGCGGGCGCGCGGGAGGTGTATTTGATCGAGCAGCCGATGGCCTCGGCCATTGGCGTCGGTCTGCCGGTGCATGAGCCGGCGGGGAACATGATCGTGGACATCGGCGGCGGGACCTGCGAAATCGCAATCATCTCGCTCGCCGGCATCGTCTTCAGCCGCAGCCTGCGGGTGGGCGGGGACGAACTGGATTCCACAATTGTCGCCCACATGAAGCGTGCCTACAACATGATGATCGGTGAACGCACCGCAGAAGAAATCAAGATTCGCATCGGCTCCGCCTTTCCGCTGGAACAAGAACTGACGATGGATGTCAAGGGCCGCGACCTCGGGTCGGGCCTGCCCAAGACGCTGACCATCCGTTCCGAGGAAATCCGCGAGGCCTTGCAGGAACCGTTTTCGAGTATTCTCGAATCCATTCGGATCACGCTGGAACGCTGCCCCCCAGAACTCGCCTCCGATCTCGTGGATCGCGGCCTGGTAATGGCCGGCGGCGGCTCACTGATCCGGGGCATTGACAAGCTCGTGGCCGGCGAAACCGGCCTGCCCGTGCATCTTGCCGACGACCCGATGAGCGCCGTCGCCGAGGGGACGGGCCGCGTGTTGCAGGAAATCGAATTCCTGAAACGCGTCGCCACCAACGCCAAATACTGATTCTTCCGGGAGTTCGTTCACCGCACCACGGCGACAACGCCGTGACGTAGCGGATGTTTAAGCAAAAAAATTATCTCGCGCTCGGCGCGGTGGTGATCGTGGCCGTGGTTCTCCTGAGCCTGCCCACGCGCGCGACCGCGCGCCTGAAGCTGGCGGTCGGCAGCTGGTTTCTGCCGCTGTTCGGGCTGGCCAGCGCCAGCCAGCAACTCCCCGCCGACCTGGCCGACAGCGTCCTGCCGCGCCGCGAACTGCTCCAGCAGATTGACGCCCTGCGCCGGGAAAACCAGCTGCTCAAATCGCAGGCCGTCCAGACCGCCGCCATCGCCCGCGAAAACGACCAGCTCCGCGCGCTGTTCAACTGGCAGAAACAATCGCCCTGGAAACTCAAGCTGGCCAAGGTCGTCCTGCGCGACCCGGCCAACTGGTGGCGCACGGTGCAGATCGACCTGGGCACGCGCGACGGCGTCCGGGACAACCTGCCGGTCATCACCGAAGCCGGGCTCGTCGGCCGCGTCAGCTCCGCCAGCTATGCCCACTCGCAGGTCGTGCTGGTCGGCGACCAGAACTGCCGGGTTTCCGCGCTGGTGGAAAATCCGGCGCGCGACACGGGCGTGCTCATCGCCGGCGGCACGCTCGACACGTCGCTCGTGGACCTGACCTATCTCGCCAGCAGCGCGAATCTGAAGCCCGGCCAGAGCGTCATCACCAGCGGCCTCGGCGGCGTCTTTCCGAAAGGCATTCCCATCGGCCAGATCGTGGATGCGCGCTCCGTGGAATACGGACTTTACACCGAGGCGCGGGTGAAACTGAACGCGAACCTGGGCTCGCTCGAACAAGTATGGGTGCTGTTCCCATGAACCCGCCCGGCCGCCCAAGCTGAAATGAACGTCTTTCAAACCATCCTGATCCTGGCCGGCGCGTTTCTCGCCACGTTTGGCGAAGCGACGCTGGCCGCGCCGCGCCAGTGGCTGGGCGCGCAGGTGGACCTGCTGCCGGCGCTGATGGTTTTCGCCGCGCTCAACGCCGGCCTGCCCACCATCGCGCTGCTCGCGGTGCTGGGCGGCGTCTGGTTCGACACGCTCTCGGCGAATCCGCTGGGCATCAGCATCCTGCCGCTGCTGGCCGTGGGTTTCCCCATCCATCTGCGCCGCGACCTGATTTTGCGCGACCTGCCGTTCGCCCAATTCGTCCTCGGCGCCGCCGCCAGCGCCGCCGTGCCGGCGCTGACCCTGCTGATGCTGCTGAGCGGGCGGGCGGAACTGCTCCTCGGGTGGGGCACCCTCTGGCAATGGATCGTGATGACCGCCGCCGGGGCGGCGGCCACGCCCTTTATATTTTCACTGATGGACGCGTGCAGCCGGGCCCTCGGCTACCAGCCGCGGCAGGAGATCGGGTTCCGGACCGACCGCGAAATCCGGCACAGCCGGAAGAAATCATGAATTTCGAATTTCCAATGACGAACACCCGCCGGGCGCGCAGGCGCCCGCCGGCGGTCATTCGCAACCGGAAATCCGGAACCGGACATTGTTCAAATGCTCGTTTTTGACGAACTGAAAAAGAACGAACCGCAGCTCCGCCTGGTGGCGATCGGGCTGGCGGCGGGCCTGGTCATTTTGCTCGCGGGCCTGTGGTGGGTGCAGGTCGTCTCATCGCACGAATACCAGTCGCACCAGGAAACGCAGGCGTACCGCACCATCCGGCTACCCGCCGTGCGCGGGAAGATCCTCGACCGCGAAGGCCGCGTGCTGGCGGAGAACCGCCCCCGCTACAACCTGAGCCTTTATCTGGACGACCTGCGGGGCCCGTTCGACGCCGCGTTCAGCGAATTAAAGAAGTCCGCGCTGGCCGCGCAGAAGCAGCGCATCGCCGCACAGGAGAAATCACTGGGCCGGTCGCTGAGCAAAGCGGAGCTGAAGCCATTCCGGCTGCCGCCGGAATTCCTGGAAAAGCTGCGGCAGCAAGCGCGCGTCCGCGTGGCCGGGGGCATCCTGGCGCAGGTCGGTGAAAAAATCGGCCAGCCGCTCCCGCTCGACGCGAAAAGCTTCAGCTCGCATTACGCCCGGCAGCTCGCCCTGCCCTATCCGGCCCTGAAAAATCTCGACGCCGGACAGATCGCGCGGTTCGAGGAAAATTACACGAACCGCCTCGGCGCGGACCTGGAGCTGGAGTCGGTGCGCCATTATCCGAACGGCACGGTGGCGGGGCATCTGCTCGGCTATGTGCAGCGCGACGACAGCTCCAAGGAGGGCGAGGATGCCCACCCGTTCAATTACTATCTGCCGGATTATATCGGCCAGGTGGGCGTGGAGGCCGGCTTCGACGCGCAATTGCGCGGCAGCCCCGGCGAGGAATCCGTGCTCGTGAACAGCCTCGGCTACCGCCAGTCTGAAAACATCGAGAACCAGCCGGAGCCGGGCCACAACGCCGTGCTGACGCTGGACCTGGACCTGCAACTCGCGGCGGAAAAAGCCCTCGCCGCGACGAAGCACGGCACGAACGCGCGGGCGGCGGTCGTGGTGATGGACGTGCGGAACGGCGACGTGCTGGCGATGGCGTCGTCGCCCGGCTTCAACCCCGTTTATGCCGCGAACGAGCCGGCGCGGATGGCGGACGAAATCCTGCGGCCGGCCGTCAACCGCGCGACGCAGGAAAATTACGCACCGGGCTCCATCTTCAAGGTCATCGTCGGGCTCGCGGCGCTGGAGGCCGGATTAAACCCGGATAAGAAATACACGGTGGAGGCGGACCCGGAAAACCCGGGACACAGCCAGATTTATGTGGGACGACTGAAGAAAAAAGACACCGTTCCGCCGGGCGATTATGATTTCAAACATGCGATTGTGCGCTCGAGCAATTCGTATTTCATCCAAGTGGGCCTGCAGACGGGCGTGAACCGCATCGTGGCGCTCGCGGAAAAGTTTCATCTGGGCGAAACCAACGGCCTGCGGACGCGGCAGGAAACGTGCGGCAACCTGCCGTCGCTGGAGCGGGTCCACCACAACTGGCGCGACGGCGACACGGCGAATGTCTGCATCGGCCAGGGCGAAGTGGCGGTAACGCCGCTGCAAATGGCCGTAGTCTATTCCGCGATCGCCAACGGCGGCACGGTGTTCTGGCCGCGGCTGGTTTCACGGATCGAGCCGCAGGACCCGGCCTCGCGCGAACGGGCGACGAATTTTCCGGCCGCGCTGGTGCGCGACAACATCGGCGTGAGCACGCGGAGCCTGCGGATTCTGCACAACGCCATGCTTTCCGAAACGGAAGATCCGGAAGGCACCGGCTACCCCGCATTCCACAAGGCCGACCTGGATTTGAAATTGCGCGTCTGCGGCAAGACCGGCACGGCGCAGCGGCAGGACAGCGCCAACCAGTGGGTCGGCTATAATTTCTGGTTTGCGTCGTTCGCGCCGTATGAAAACCCGCAGTACGCGGTCGTGGTGCTGGTGCAGGCGGAGGAACACAGCGGCTCCGGCGGCACGACGTGCGCGCCGATCGCGCACGACATCTACGCGGCCATCTTGAACAAGGAAAAAGCGGCGGCCGGGAAAATCCTGGCGGCAAAATAAGATGTACCAGCCCCGCACCATCCCGAAGGAATCGTTCGACCGGCTGCAGCTGGCCGCGCTGGCCGGGCTGATGTTCCTGGGGGCGGCGTTCGTGTTCAGCGCCACGGTGGCGAATGACGCGGCGGGGACCGTGCGGTGGTTCGACCAGAGCTGGGTGCGGCAGATCGTCTGGTATGCGCTGGGCCTCGGCGCAGCGACGGCGGTGTGCGTGGTGGATTATCACACGCTGGCGCGGTGGTCGGAGGTGGCCTATTGGGCGTCCATCCTCACGCTGCTGGTGGTGCTGATCCCGTTCATCGGCAAGACGCACGGCTGGGGCGCGCGCCGGTGGATCGACCTGGGGCCGTTCCAGTTCCAGCCGAGCGAATTTGCGAAGCTGGCGTTCATCCTCGCCGGGGCCAATTTCCTGAGCCGGCCGCCGGACGAATTGAAGCTGCCGGAAATATTCTGGAAGGGCATCGGCCTGATGATGCTGCCGTTCGTCCTGATCCTGAAGGAACCGGACCTGGGCTCGGCGCTGGTGCTGCTGCCGACCGGGCTGGTGATGATGCTGGTGGCGGGCACGCCGCGAAAATACCTGCTGCGGCTGCTGTGCGGCGTGGGAATCCTGGGCTCGCTGTTCCTGGCGGACGTCCTGTTTGCGCCGCCGGCGCTGCAGATCAAGATGCAGGAGTATCAGCGCCAGCGGCTGCTGGTTTATTTCGGGGTGGACTTTGCCGCGGCCAACGCCACGCCGCAGGCGAAAAAGGAAGCCCGGCGGCTGCAGGCCGACCGGTCGTTCCAGTCGCGGCAGGCGCTGATTTCGGTCGGTTCGGGCGGCCTGCTGGGCACGGGCTGGGGCAAGGGCAAGCAGACGGCCCTGCAATTCATGCCGCCGGGGGCGGCCCATAATGATTTCATTTTCTCCGTGATTGCCGAGGAGGAAGGATTCGCCGGCTCCCTAGTGGTGCTGGCGCTGTATGCGGTGGTTCTCTTCACAGGTTTGAGAATCGCCGGCCAGGCGCGCGATCGTCTGGGAAAACTGGTGGCGGTGGGAGTGGTGACGCTCCTGTTCAGCCACGTTTTCATCAATATCGGCATGAACATTCGCATCGTCCCAGTGACGGGCATCCCACTGCCGCTGTTAAGTTACGGCGGGTCTTCAGTGCTGTGCTCGTTGATCGCGCTGGGCCTGATGCAAAACATACACATCCATCGAAGAGGATATTAATTATGAGCAGCTCCAATAACTTCTCGCGGCGCCGCCGCGGAATGCGCTTCAAACCCAAAGGCGGGTTGAACCCGGCTCACCAGAAAACCGACCGCGAGGCCATCGAGGCCCGCGCCGACGTGGTCAGCGAACAGGGCGGCAACGAACGCCTGTTTGAAAAGCGCCACCTCCACGAAATCGAGCGCGCCGAAAACATCGCCGCCGGCCTGCCGCCGGAAGGCAAGCCGCCCGTGGCCGCCGAACCGGCGGACCACAACCCCGCGCCCACCGCGGCCCCCGCGGAGGAGAAGTACGAGCCGGTGAAAATTGTCGAGCAGCCGAAGGGCCTGATTGAAACCATCAAGACCGCCGCCGGCAACCTCGTCAAGCGCGTCCAGCGGCTCATCCGCCCTGAAAAGAAAACCCACAAGGAAGTCGTGATCAACGCCGAGACGCTCGAAACGCGCGTCGCGGTGACCGAGGACGGCAAGCTGGAGGAATTCAACATCGAGCGCACCACCGAGGAGCGCCTCGTGGGCAGCATCTTCAAGGGCAAGGTGCGCAACCTCGAAGACGGCTTGAAGGCCGCGTTCGTGGACATCGGGTTCGAGAAGAACGCCTTCCTGCACTACTGGGACATCGTGCCCAACCAGTTCGACTCCGGCGTGGAAATCGTCGAGCGCGAAGGCCAGAACCGCCGCCCGCAGCGGCCCAAGATCACGCAGAAGGACATCCCGCGCCTGTATTCCCCCGGCGCCGACATCATTGTGCAGGTCACCAAGGGCCCCATCGGCACCAAGGGCCCGCGCGTGACCACCAACCTCGTCCTGCCCGGGCGGTTCCTCGTGCTCCTGCCGAACTCGGACCAGTCCGGCATCTCCCGCAAGATTGAGAATCCCGAGGAGCGCAAGCGCCTCAAGAAAATCCTCCGCGAACTCGCCATCCCCGACGGCATGGGCGTGATCATGCGCACCGCCGGCGAAGGCCAGCAGCTCCGCTACTTCGTCCGCGACCTCGCCTTCCTCATCGAGGAATGGACCGAGGTGCAGGAAAAGATCAAGAAGCAGCCCATGGCCACCTGCGTCTTCCAGGAACCCGACCTCATCGAACGCACCGTGCGCGACTTCCTCACCGAGGACGTCGAGCGCATCGTGGTGGACACCTCCAAGGCCCATGAACGGATGCGCACCATGATCTCCAAGATCTCCCCGCGCGCCGCCAAGAAGATCATCCTCTACTCCGAGGCCCAGCCCGTGTTCGACCGCTTCGGCATCAGCAAGCAGCTGGAGAACACGTTCTCCCGCCAGGTGCACCTCAAGAGCGGCGGCTACATCGTCATCGACGAAACCGAGGCCCTCGTGGCCATCGACGTGAACACCGGCCGGCACAAGGGCGGCAAGGACCAGGACGCCCTCATCCTCAAGGTCAACCTGGAGGCCGCCGACGAAATCTGCCGCCAGCTCCGGCTCCGCAACATGGGCGGCCTCATCGTGCTCGACTTCATCGACATGAAATCCGGCCGCGACCGCCAGCAGGTCCACAACCGGATGCGCGACGGCCTGCGCCGCGACAAGGCCAAGACCCACATCCTGCCCATCTCCCAGCTCGGCCTGATGGAGATGACCCGCCAGCGCCACAGCGAAAGCGTGCGCGCCGCCGTCTATGACGACTGCCCGTATTGCAAGGGCCGCGGCAAGGTCAAGAGCACCGTCACCATGAGCGTGGAGATCCAGCGCAAGCTCCAGGAACTCCTCAAGAAGCGCACCCGCGACGAGACCGACTTCCAGCTGCGCATCGTGGTGCATCCCACCGTGCTGGAACGGCTGCGCACCGAGGACGAGAAACATCTCATCGAGATGGAGAAGCGCTACTTCGGCAAGCTGTCCTTCCGGGCAGACACCGGCATGCACGCCGAGCAGTTCAAGATTGTGAACGTCGAGACCAACGAAGAACTCGCCAACGTCGGCGCCTGAACCAAAGCCTCAAACACCAAACGCCCCGCGAGCAATCGCGGGGCGTTTTTGTTTAATGCGGAATGGGTTTAGCCCGGATATTTCATAGGGGGATTGAACAAAGAAGCGGCGAGAGCGTCAGAAGGCTTGATATCACTCAGCCAAATGAAAACGCCACTCACCGCTTCTTCAACGACAGACT
>CAIXBQ010000153.1 GCA_903917705.1 uncultured Verrucomicrobia subdivision 3 bacterium
GGACTCCACCTTGCCTCCCGTTGTGGAAATGCCTGCTGTCAAACCGGTGAAAATTTCGACGCCGAACCAGTCCCATGATGACCCTGCCGACAAATAAAGGTCGCCTCTGGCTCACGTTGCAAGCGCAGAAACATCGCCGCGCCCGGCAGCATCGTTTGCTGCCCGCGCCGGTTTTGCGTGCGGCGTATCCTGATTTGCTGCGGTGGGATTGGGATTTGCAGAATCCGTTCAAGTGGAACGTCTGGACCAGCCTCAACGGCGGCGCGTCGTGGTTTCTGACCGAGGATTATTGGATGTATGGCGATGCCCGGCAGTTTGCGCCCGATGGCGGCAGCGAATTTTATTTCATCGTCGGTGTGGATGCTGCCGGTGTTGAAATCACCGAGCGCAGTAATTGGATCCGCCCGGACGATGCCGTGCCGCCCGTGCCGCAGAGTGTCATCGGTTTGCAGCTTTGGGCGCGCGTCGAATCGCTGGCCGGCATGTCGGACGGTGATCGGGTGGCGACCTGGCCGGATGAGTCGGGCCATGAAACGCACCTGGCACAATCCAACTTTGATTACCGGCCGGTTTATCGGAGCAATGACCTTGGCCAACCGGCGGTGATGTTTGATGGCACGGATGATTTGCTGACCTCGGTGGCATCGGTGTTCAAGCCGGACCAGCACACCATTTTCGTGGTGGCGCTGCCGCTGGCCACGGGTGAAAACGACATCCTCGGCACCGGCGGCTCGGGCGATGGTGACGCGCTGCTCATGCTTTACGGCAACTTTTTGCGCGGTCATGCCTGGCGCGGTTCGGATGCCAACATGCTGGATGGCGTGACGCCGATTGACACCGAGACTCTCGCGGTCTTTGAACAAGTTGTCAGCGAAACCGACATCACTTTGCGTTTGGACGGTAACAATGAGGCTTCGATGGGCATGAGCGGCACGCCCGCGAATACGCGCAAGTGGGTGACGCTGGGTTCCCGGAGCACGGGCACGAATTTCTCCGGCTACATTTTGGCCGTGCTGGTCTATGACCGCGCTTTGACTGAAACCGAGGCCAACACGATCCGGCAGTATCTGATTGATACCTACGCCGTGACGGTGCCGTATCCGCCGCCCGCGCTGACGCTCCACGACGGTCTGGTTGCGTATTGGGCGATGGACAGCGTCTATAATCCTGAACCGGATTTGTCCGGCTATGGAAATGACCTTTACGCTGACGCGAGTCCGAAAGTCGCCGGCTTCATGGGCTCGGCGTATGACGCGGGCGGCGATACCGGCGGCTGGGCACCGGGCATGACCTGTTTTGGCTACCCGTTGAATGGCGCTGGGGATTATTCCTTCTCGCTGTGGGTGAGCGGCAACATGCCGACGGCAGGCGCCCTGATCTCGGCCGGCAATTTGTTTGTCGTCAATGGCTGGAATCAAGGTGGTTCCATGCAAGACATCACAGTCCATCCGTATGACGACAGCACCAATTCGATCAACCTTGGTTTGGCTTGGGGATACTCGCCGGAAAGTTGGTCGCATCTGGTCATCACCAAATCCGCCTCGCTGTTCTGCTTTTATTTCAATGGCTCGTTGGTGGGTTGGGCCGACGTGTCCGCGTTCCCGTATTCCTCGCTGATGGATCAAATTGCCATCGGCACCGGCGGGAGCGGTCTGATTGACGAAGTGGGTTGCTGGCAGCGGGAGCTGTCGGCGGACGAGGTGGCGCAGCTTTACAACTACGGCAGTGGCCTGCCGTTTGAATACTTTTAACAACGAAAGGAAAACTATGAACGCAATCGCAATCAAACCGAAAACCGTGGAACTGGTGCCGGCCCGCACGGCGCAGCTCTCTGAAATCACCTGGCGCACGAGCGACGACGCTTTCCAGCGCAAGCTGCA
>CAIXBQ010000154.1 GCA_903917705.1 uncultured Verrucomicrobia subdivision 3 bacterium
CGCACCGTGTCATACGGCTGCCCGCCTTCCTCCAACTCACGCACCAAGGTCATTTTGAAGGCCTCACTGTACCGGATCCCACTCTTCCTCACGCCATAATTTCGTTCCATAGGTGACAACCTATTTCAGGACGGGACCCCTGGGTGAATCAACTGCCGCCATTTCCAACCGGTGTGGGTAAACAACAGCCGGTGCCATCCGGTGGTCGGAGGAGCCATCCTTGCAATCACGAGCAATGAGGCGTAGTTCTGATGTATATGAAATTCATCTTCGCACCGATCGTCGTGCTGCTGCTCGCCGGCTGCGCCACAAGTCGAAACACGACCACCCTGACTCCTCTCGACAATGGTCACGAACTCAAAGTGGCGGTCGGCCATGTCTTGGTGGTCGAGCTGCCAAGCAATCACACGACCGGTTACAGCTGGGGCTATCGACCCGCGGAAGCCCCCGTTTTGGAACCGGTCGGCGAGGCTGCGTATATGCAGGACTCGTCACCGTTCGGCATGGTCGGTGTGGGCGGCACGGACATTTGGCGCTTCCGGGCCGTCAAGGTTGGGCGGCAGGCGCTGAGACTGGAATATGGCCGCCCGTGGGAAAAAGGCTCGGTTCCAGTGAAGACCGTGAGCTACGAAGTGGAAGTGATTCCCTGATGTTCCAGGCACACCCTCTACCCCAATGACACTCCGTGCTGACGGATGAGACTTTGCGTGGGATGAAAATTCACTATTGGGCCATTCTGGCTTGCCTGTTTGGGGTGTGTGCCCATGCCGCGCCATTGGCGGTTGGTGACGCCATGCCGACCATTATGGCGAACGACCAGCACGGGGCAGGATTCACATTCACCAACGGCATTCAGTTTCTGCTGGTCGCCACCGAAAGGGCGTGCGCCAGCACCGCCAACCACAAGCTGGCGGAACAAGGCGCCGGTTATTTGGAAAATCATCATGCCGCCTACCTGATGGGCATTCACACCATGCCAACGGTCGCCCGCTGGTTTGCGATTCCCAAAATGAAGAAGTATCCACAACGGATCGTGCTGGTGGATTCAGCGAAAACCCTGGCTGCCTTTCCGGTGCAGCCGGGCTGTGTGACCGTGCTTGTGCTCACGCCGGCTGGACGCATTCAGAAAATCAGCTACTGGAATCCCTCCAACCAGCCGGTGGAAGGATGTTTTAAATAGGCGCCGACATCACACCTGCGCTTTCCATCCCCCGTATGGCCATCCCCCGGATCTCCATGAACATGAAATCAAGACCGTGCCGGTGATCGGGAAATACAACCAGCGACACGGCGTGGTGAAGGTTGATGGCCTGGGTAAATTCGAAGAAGTATCGGCACGGATCTCCGCCCTGATTGAAGACGGTTTGAAACGGTGAGCTGCCGCCGTATTCAATGTTGATGCAATCGATAGAATCCGCTCCCGGGTTGGACGGGAAATGTGATCATGTCTTGGCCATTGCTCCACCCGGATGAATTGGTGGCCGCTGTCCAGACGGGCGTAACGAGGTTGGGGCAGGTTTCCAAGCTGAAGCCGAGCGCGCCGGCGGGCCAGCAAAGTTGCAGCTGGGCATTGGTGCTTTTGATTTGCAGCGAAGGGTTCAAGACAATCGGTCCGAGCTGCCAGACTTGAGCGGCGGTGATGGCTGAATTCGAAGGGCTGATCCATTGACTGCCGCAGAGCATATAGTTCTTTCCGTCCTTGCCGGTGAAGGGGGCCAGCGCACCATTCCCGATAAACTCATTGGTGCCAAAATTATCCGTGTTGGACTGCACCCAATTCATGCCGTCACCAGTCCGCCATACTCTTGCCTTCAAATAGGTATGCCCAAAGAGGAATGTCCAGAGTTGTCCGTAAGCCACCGCAAAACGGTGGACCTCGGTGCCGGTGATGCCGAATCCCCCGCTGGCGACCTGCTGCCATGCGTTTGTGCCGCTCCAGTTGGCGGCATTCGTCAGCGGCGTGCGCCATATCTGGCCTCCTGCCGCGTTGCCGGTGCCGGCATAAAGGCAGCCGTTGAATTCAATCAAGGATGCAATATACTGGATGTTAGTGCCGCCAAAACCGCCTCCGACGGCCGTGTTTTTGTACCACGTCGCTCCGCCATCAACCGTTTCATAAAGATAACCAACACTTGAACTGCCCGACATGGACAAGAACACCGTATTGGTGGCACTGGGCGGGCAGTAAATATAGAGTTGTCCGATGTTTGTGTGCGGGCCATCCGCGCTGCCAAAACCGGTGCCGAAGTCGAGCAGCTTTGTCCAGTTGGCCGATCCATCCGCCGGACGTTTCCAGACCTGACTGCCGTTGATATTCGCCGTCGTCAAATAAAGCACGTTTCCTTGCAGGCTGATCTGGCCCGAAACATTATTGGTCCGATCAAAGCCGCCGCTGCTAGTGAACGCCGACCAGTTCACCCCGTTCGTTGACTTCCAAACCCAATCGCCGCCACCTGCAAAAAAGATGCCGTTGGTGTTGGCATACATGGTGAAAACATTGGGGGGAAAACTGGCAACGTTCGTCCAGTTAAACAGGTCACTGCTGCGCCATATTGACAGACTGTTGCTGGTGGTCCCAACCGCGGCATAGAGAAAGCCATTGTATGCACACAAGGCTTCTACCCCTGTGTTGTTGGTATTCATCGCGCCGCCCACGCCAAACCCGTCGCTCAGCGGCACGATGTTGTTCCCAACCACTTGGGTCCACGAATCGGCCGCGCTGGCGGGCAGCTGAAGCAGCGCAGCCATGGCAAAAACCACACCCGCGATTCGGAAAGAAAAAACCTTCATTGACTCCACTATCGCCCGATTCCTGAAAGCCCTTTCGGTTGTTTGCCGTTTTAACATGCTCTAGCCCGGTTTCGGTTTCATTGCGCCCTGTTCCACCACCACCACACACCGCCCGCCACCGCTAGCAGGATTATTGTCCCGCCGCAGAGCCACGCCACAAACCGGCGTCCCTCCCGTTCCAACCCGGACTCGCCGAACCAACTCCGGTCGCGAATCTCGGTATCGGCATCCCAAATCCGGGCCACCAGCTCGATGAGTTGTTCCAAGAAGAACATGGAGGCATCAGTGATGCGTTCCCGCTCCCACGTTAAAATACCCGCTCACGGTCGTTGAGGTTCCCTGTTGGGAATCCCGGCTGCCGGCGCAACCCGGGAGGAGTGCCAGGCCGGCTGTCGTCAGGATGAAAAATGTGAAAAGGCGGATGTTCATGGATGCGTCAGCAATGGTTTTCAGCCGGAATACTCCCGCCCCGGACTTCTGGCAAGATTTATCGCGCAACCGGGCCGCTGGGCTGATTATCGCAAAGCCTTGTAAAAGTAAACGTGTGCGCGCGTGGTGGAATGGCAGACCCGCTCTTGGGATCCGCGGCGCTGGTTCACAGCCTGAATTTCATCCGCAACTCCATCAGCAGGGTGTTCTCCCAGGTGCTCACGTTGTTGTCGGCGGTCATGATCTGTTCCACCGCGGCATAAACCTGCTTCTGCTGCTTTCGATCGGTGAATTCATCCGCCAGCCCCAGGGCTAGCTCCTTGGCTTTGTGGATGGATTGAACGTTGGGCCTGATCCGGGTCACCGCCGCGTCAAATTCCCGCTGCCGGTCGAGCTCGTCGGTGAATCCCATCGCCGCCAGCAGCTTCTGCAATTGTTCATCTTCAAACGAGGTCAGATGGCCGTCCGCATACATCGACAGAATCAGCAGATCGAAAAGCGCCCCGCTGTTGGGCTTCAGAAAAATGGGTCAGGTCGATATCCATGATCAGACCATAACCGATTTTGCATCGAAAGGATAGGTTTCGGTCCAGCGTCCGTCCTCCGGGTCTTGTTTTCAGGGGTCTGTAGTCCGTAGTCCTCTTGGTGCTTTGGTGACCTTGGTGGTTGAAATATTTTTCCTTCCTGCTTTCAACTTAAAACTCAAACCTTAAAATCCAAAACTATTGTTTTGTTTGCTGCCCACTGCCAACTGACGACTGCCCACTGTTTTATGTCCCATCCCATTCGTGTTTCATCTGTGAGCCTCTGTGGCTGAAAATGCTTGGCGTCCTGGGTGTCTTGTCGCGGTCTGTTTTTTATCTTTCATTTCTTATTGAACAATTCGGCGAGCCTGCTAGACTCCGCTCCATGAAACGGAATTCCGTGGCCAATCAGCCGGCCGGGGCAACGCCCCTGAGCCCGGTGGAGGTGGAGGTTATTCATCTGTTCGTCCAGCTTTCCCGCGCCCTTGGCCAGCCGCCCTCCGTCGCCGAGATCTATGGCCTCCTGTTTGTTTCCCCGCATCCCCTCCCGCAGGACGAATTTTATGACCGGCTGAACCTGAGCAAGGGCTCGGCCAGCCAGGGCCTGCGGTACCTGCTGGATTTGGGGGCGGTGCGCACGGTCTATGTGGCGGCGGATCGCCGCGTCCATTACGAGGCCGTGGCCGAGTTGCGCAATCTGGCCGGGCGTTTCATGCGGCAGCAGTTGCTCACTAATTTTGAGGACAGTGGCGCCCGGCTGGCGCGCATCGCCGCCGAGGCGCAGAAGCTGGATGGCGAGGAGCGCAAGCACGTTGTCTCCCGGGTCAAGATGCTCCAGAGTTGGGAAAAGAATGTGAAGCGGGTGTTGCCAATAATCCTGACTGTTTTAGGCGGCCGCAACGGTGCGGCCAGATGATCGTCGGTGAACCGACCGTACAATTGGACATACGCCGGTGGTTGCCTGGAAAATACCCTCCAGCCAACCACGTGCGGCAGCCTGTTTTTAAATTTCCGCTTTGCCCCCCTTTCAGGTCTCCGGTCTCAAGTCTCATCCTTTCTGTTTTCTGCTTTCTCAATTTCTGTTTTGTTTTACGACTGCCAACTGCCAACTTTTGTTATTTCCGCTTTCCGATTTTGTTTCTGTGTCTTGTTGTCATAATTTCTGTTTTCTGTTTTCATAATTTCTGTTTTTTATATGAACACCCTCCTCGTTACCGGCTCATCCGGCCTCATTGGATCCGAAGTTGTTGAATCCTTCAGCCGCGACGGTTGGCAGGTCCACGGCGTGGATAACAACATGCGCGCCGATTTCTTCGGTCCCGGCGGCGACACCCGCTGGAATCAGCAGCGGCTCGTTGCCAGCCTGAAAAATTTCTCGCATCACGAGCTGGACATCCGCAACCGTCCCGCCGTGCTGGCGCTGCTCAAGGAATTGAAGCCTTCGGCCATCGTCCATGCCGCCGCGCAGCCCAGCCACGACCTTGCCGCCAGCCGGCCGTTCGATGATTTTGACGTCAATGCCGTCGGCACCTTGAACCTGCTCGAAGCCGCGCGCCTCGCCTGTCCCGAATCGCCGTTCGTCCACATGAGCACCAACAAGGTCTATGGCGACGCCCCCAACGAAATCGCCTTGAAGGAACTGGCCCAGCGCTGGGACTACGCCGATCCCGCCTATGCTGACGGCATCAAGGAAACCTTCCGCATCGACCAGTCCAAGCATTCCATCTTCGGTGCTTCCAAGGTCGCGGGCGACGTGATGGTGCAGGAATATGGCCGTTATTTCGGCATGCCCACCTGCGCGTTGCGCGGCGGTTGTCTGACCGGCCCCAACCACAGCGGGGTGGAGTTGCACGGCTTTTTGAGCTACCTCATCAAGTGCAACCTCGAGGGCCGCACCTACAAGGTTTTCGGCTACTTGGGCAAGCAGGTGCGCGACAATATCCACAGCCACGACGTGGTGCAGTTCATGCGGCGGTTCATCGCCGCGCCGCGCTCGGGCGAAGTCTATAATCTTGGCGGCGGCCGGGCGAATTCCGTGTCCATTCTCGAAGCCTTCGACCTCATCGCGTCCATCTCCGGCCAGCCGATGAGCCATGAGTACGTGGATCAAAACCGCGCGGGTGACCATATCTGTTACATCTCCAACCTCGACAAGATGAAGGCGCACTATCCCGGCTGGAGCATCACCAAGGATTTGCCGACCACCTTCGTGGAAATCCACGCCGCCTGGCTCAAACGGAAGGGATGAGGCGGGAGACTTGAAGCTTGAGGATGGAGACTGGTAGCGACAAATATAATGGATGAGCGGAAGGAAATGTTGAAGCGAAGAACCAAGGCGTTTGCCGGTGCGGTGGTGCGCTTTTACATCAGCCTGGATAAAAGCCGGGAGGAAATTCGCATTTTGGGGAAACAGTTGTTGCGTTCGGGTACTTCGGTGGCAGCCAACTACCGCGAGGCTGCCCGCTCTAGGTCCGATGCGGAATTTATATCCAAGATTGACCAATGCGCCCAGGAGGCTGATGAAAGTCAGTTATGGTTGGATCTGTTGCAGGAGGAATGTGGTATCTCGGCCGCCAGCGCCATTCCCGTCTGGAAGGAAGCCGACGAATTGATCTCCATATTTGTTACCATGTCCAAAAATGTGAAGAAACGCCTTGATGTGGACCACTGACGTTTTTTGTTTTCGTTCCTGGTTCTCCGGTCTCCGGTCTGGTGTTTTCGTTTCAGGTCTCAGGTCTCGTAATGCGCCTCAGGTCTCAGGTTTCAAGTCTCATCCCTTATGAAAATATTAATCACCGGTGGTGCCGGCTTCGTCGGCTCCAATTTGGCCCTCGCGTTGCGGGCGCAACTGCCCGGCGCGGAGGTCGTCTGCATGGACAACCTCTACCGGCGCGGCTCCGAGTTGAACGTTCCGCGCCTGCAGGCGGCCGGTGCGCAATTCCATCGCGGGGATGTGCGCGACCGCGCGGCGTTTCCCGCTGGGCCGTTTGATTGTCTTATCGAATGTTCCGCCGAACCCTCCGTGCTGGCGGGCCAGGACGGCTCGCCCGATTATCTGTTCCAGACCAACCTCGTTGGCGCTTACCACTGCCTTGAAAAGGCGAGGCAATGGCAAAGCCGGTTTATTTTCCTGTCCACCAGCCGCGTGTATCCCATCGCCCGGCTTGAAGCCCATCCCTGGCGCGAAGAGCCCACCCGGTTTGCCTGGTCGGACCAGGGCACCGCCGGCATCAGCTCCCGCGGCGTGGCCGAGGCGGTTGATCTGAATGGCGCCCGGTCGCTTTACGGCTACACCAAGCTGTCCGCTGAACAGCTCATCGAGGAATACCGTGCCGCCTTTGGCTTGCGGGCCGTCGTCAACCGTTGCGGCGTTATTGCCGGACCGTGGCAATTCGGCAAAGTGGACCAGGGCGTCGCCTCCCTCTGGGTGCTCGCGCACCATTTCCAGCGGCCGCTGAGCTACATCGGCTATGGCGGCGCCGGTAAGCAGGTGCGCGACTTCCTGCATGTCGCCGACCTGTGCGATTTGATCCTCGACCAGATCCGGAACTTCGACCAGTGGGATGGCTGGCTGGGCAACGTCTCCGGGGGATTGGCCCACAGCGCCTCCCTCTGCGAACTCACCGCCTTGTGCCGCGAAGTCACCGGCCGCGAAACCCCCGTGGCCACCGTCCCTGAAAACCGCCCGAACGACCTGCGCCTCTTTGTGGCCGACTGCACCCGGCTTTTCCAGCGCACCACCTGGCGGCCCAAACGCGACGTCCGCCGCATCATTCAGGACACTCACGCCTGGGTCACCGCCCACGCCACCCAACTGTCCAAACTCTAGTCCGTAGTCTTGTTGTCTTAATTTCCGCTTTAAATGACCTCTGACCTCTGACCTCCGACCTCTGATTTCTGACCTCTGATTTCTGACCTCTGATTTCTGACCTCTGACCTCAATGAATTGCTCAACTGTCCCCAACACGTACCCGATCATCTCCGGCGTGAGTCCGGGATAGACGCCGATGAAAAAGGTGTTGGTCGTGATGATGTCACTATTGGTCAGCGGGCCGACGACGCGATGCTCGATGTCGGCGTAGGCGGGATGGCGGAGCAAATTTCCGCAGAACAGATTCCGCGTCTCGATGCGCGCCGCCTCCAGCGCGCTGACCAGGTCGGCCCGCGTGAAGGGGGCCTCAGGGCGCACGGTGATGACGCAGCCAAACCACGACGGGTCTGAGTTCGGCGGCGCGGAGTGCAGGATCATGTGGCGCTCGTGTTTCTTGAGACCCGCGAGCAAGGCGGCGTGGTTGCGCTTCCGCGCCGCCACGAACCCGTCGAGCTTGCGCAACTGCGCCACGCCGATGGCAGCCTGCATGTCCGTCACCTTGAGGTTGTAGCCGATTTGCGAATAGACGTATTTGTGGTCGTAGCCGAAAGGCAACGTCCCGAACTGCTGCGCGAACCGTTTGCCGCAGGTGTTGTTTTCGCCCCCGGCGCAATAGCAGTCGCGACCCCAGTCGCGGAAG
>CAIXBQ010000155.1 GCA_903917705.1 uncultured Verrucomicrobia subdivision 3 bacterium
CCACCAACCCCTTCGGGATGTCCTCCATCGTTTTGAACACCGGCGCAAGCGCCGCATAATCCAGCACCGCCTCGCCGTTGGCCGCTTGGATTTCTGCAATTGTGGGCAGTTCCACGCCCTTGCTCGCCAGAAAAGGTCGGTCCTCATCCAGCAGCGCCACCAGCATCCGGGGCGAAAATTCCCGGAGCACATTCGGGTCCGCATACTGATCCAAATTCACCGTCTTCATGTCATGTATTCCCTTCTTCTAAATTCCAACGCCGAGTCGCAGCTTTCGCCACTGGATGCATCTGTAAAATCGACGCTGGGTTGATCCCGCTAATTAGACCTTCCACTACTACCCCGATGGCGTTTGCTTTGCGCGCGCCCGATGGCCGGCCGATTTTTTTATACCATTCCACGCCAGGGATGGTGATCTCGTTAAAAAAATCAAGTGTGCAGAGGTTGATCTTGGCTGCCACAAACGTGATGGCGTTTAACTCGCCCACAATGTGGCGCAATGTGGTTAGGGCATCTGCTGAGATTGACATATTGAATTCTGCTTGTTGATCCGACTCGGTTGCTAATGAAACTGCCGCTGCTAGGAAACTGGCAGCGGCAGTCGTCGTGTCCAAGGAAATTTCGATCAAGCATTGACTGGTTTTCCAAGTTGTGACATCTCAGATTTTTTAGCAGGCGAAGTTTGGGATGCCAATACGAGACAGCCAACAAAGGCCAGCGTGAAGCAAAAATCGCTGACCAGGGAGTTGCGGAAGAACATCCAAGTTGGCAGATAGCCGGGCAGCCCGACGGTGAGCGCCTGACACCACCCCGCGACGGTCTTGGCATAACCCGGGGCGGTCAGCCACGAGACTGTGTTGGTGACCAGATAGAAGCCGGTTGAACCAGCCAGACTCGCCAGCAGAAATGTCCCCACCCGCCGACTCTCCCGCAAACGCAAGCCGAGCAGCGCCACCAACGCCAGCGCACCGTAACGCGCCATCATTTCGCCCGTGATCAGGGCGGCACCGAAGTGGACATTTAGCACCAAGTCCGAAACCAATAAGGTGGCCAGTGGGAGGATTAGCGCTACGCGCCTTGGAAAAACCAACGGGCCGCACAAGGCGATGGCGGCCAGCGGCGAGAAGTTCAGCAGCCAGGAATTTTCCGCGCCATAGTAACCGGCGAGGATGCGGTAGAGAACCACGGCGACAAACAAGGTGAAGCTAGGAATCATAGTTTTATTCGGTTGAGGTTAGATCAGGCTTTCAATCCGTATTCTGCGGGCAGGAATTTTGACTTGTCGGCCAGCACGAGTTGTTGGCCGATGAATTCCGATTCGCTGGCGGGCAGTTCATCCAGCGTGTCTTGCAATGTGTCGAACCAGATGACTTCGTTGGGTGCGATGCGCACTCGGCCCTGTTCATGCGCGCCGCGCAGCAGTTCCACCGCTTTGCGGGCCACCGCCACGCCGGCGTGATAATGCGTGTCACTGGCGACGATGACTTTTGCCAGTTCAATGGACGACTCCGGCGAAATGATGAACGCCTGCGGATCCGTCGCCACGTCGGATTCAACCAGCCAGCGTTGAAGCTGTTGGGCGGAGGCTTTGCCGTGACTGCGGGCGGTGTTCATCAGGCGGCAATCGTAAGCGAGTTGTTCCATGTAACATGTCGGCGCCATACCGCCGAGCAACTTGATATTTTGCACAGACTCGTTGGACCACGTGTCGCAGCACGCGGCGGCGAGATTACCCATCGGACTGAGGTGCGCGCAGGCGGAAGTCTTGCCTTCCATCGCCATCGGAAAACCGGTGATGGCTTTGAGAATGGGATTTTCGTAGCCGCAATCCTTTCCTGGCCCGACCGCGCCACATTCATAAGCCACCAACGAACGCACCGCCGTGACCGCACGCACCACGGCGGCGAACACGCGCGGAATCATCTTTTGCTCCGCCAGCACCATCGCCGTGTTGCCAAAGCCACAGGCGGTGTCTCCCGCGCATTTGACGCCATGCTTGTCGGCAATCTTCTGAAGATGCGTCCAGAGAAAACGCATGTCGCGCTCGCCGAGGATGCAGAGGGAGAAAATACTCGCCGCGAGGTCGCCGTTGACCAGCGCTTCGTCGTGCAGTTCCTTGCCGCCGACGGATTCAATGCTCAACAGTTCCGCCCCGGCTGCCGCCGAACCATCAAATAGTTCCAGCATCGCGTCCCAGTAACGGCCACGCCGCATCAAGGGCGGGCGCTCGAACTCCCGGTTGTCGTTGGGCGTCATGCGCAAAACGGATTTCAGCCCGCTGCGGTCTTTCTCCTTGGCCATGCCTGCGAGCAATATTTTCACGATGTCCAGTCCCCATTGCGGATGCTCGGTCATCGGCGGCAGGGTCTCGAATTCGATGACCACGCCAGGCGCTTCCAAGTCCGCCGCGCGGCGCAAGGCACCTTCGATGATCTGTTCATATTGTCGGCGAATTTCCGGCATGGTGCCCGCGTCGATGGTCATCGGTGGCAGCGTGAAGTTCAGTTCCGGATAGACCGTGCCGCCGCCGATCACCATGCCACTCTTGGTGGTGACGGGTTTGGGCGCGAGGCCGAAGGTCAATTCCAACGGCTCGGAGATGGCCAGAGATTTGTAATACATACGGTGCTTTTAGTTTTTGGCCATCAACAATTCCATGGCCGTGTCCACCGCACTGCCGGCATCGGCTGAATAACCATCCGCCCCAATTTCCCGGGCATACTCGTGGGTGATCGGCGCACCGCCCACGCAGATTTTCACGGCCAGCCCGGCTTCGCGAATAGCTTTCACCGTTTCCCGCATGGCCGGCATGGTGGTGGTGAGCAGCGCAGAAAGACCGAGCAGCTTGGGCTGATGCTGTTTGACCGCCTCGACAAATTTGGCGGGCGGGACGTTCACGCCGAGGTCAATGACTTCGATGTTCGCGCCTTTCCACATCATCGCCACCAGGTTCTTGCCGATGTCGTGCAGGTCACCTTCCACTGTGCCGATAACCGCCGTGTGTTCGGGCTTCACGCCCGCCGCCACGAGGGCAGGCTCCAGAATTTTCAACGCCTCTTTCATGGCGCGGGCCGCGATGAGCATTTCCGGCACGAAAATTTCATTTCGCTTGAACTTATCACCCACGATGGCCATGCCGGGCACGAGTCGCTTCTCAACGATGTCGCCGGCCTTTTCCCCAGCGGCGAGGCATTGGCTGACGAGTTCGGGAACTTCCTTGCGTTTGCCGGCGATGATCGCCTGCGTGAGTGGGTGTAGATCGTTCATAATGCTCGTATCTTAAACCGCACCAGTCCCGGGCGTCTTGTATGCCGGTGCGTTTGTTTTGTATCTGGGTGCTTTGGCTGAGAATTCTGCCGGAATAATTTGGGGGTTACCCCCTTTACGTCCTGAAATATGTGTGTGAAATGAGATTGGTCACAGAAGCCACAAGTGTCCGCGATCTGCGCCAGCGACTGCTCGGTGGTCAACAACAAATCACAGGCCAGATCAATCCGGCATTGCCGTAGCAACTCGCTGAACGTCCGTCCGGTCCGTTCCTTGAGCAGCCGTGAAAAGTGGCTCGGTGAAATGCCCGCGTGCCGTGCCGTCTCGTCGCGTGAGATGTCCCGGTGTAAATTTGTCCGCATGAAATCGAGCGCCTTGCTGACGAGCAGTGGCGGCGTAAAATTCTTCTGCCGCTCAATGGTCGAGATCATGTGCTCCAGCGTATGGCGCAGCCAGGCGGCCAGATCTTCGTCATCGTCAATGGTTGCCAGTTCGGTGATCAGACGAAAGTTCAGCCCCAAGACCGCCGATTGTTCCGCGCCCGCTTCAACGGCGGCGCGAGAGATCATCACCACCAGTTCGAGCAGCAGCCCTTTCAGCAAATCGCTCCGCTCCTCACCCGCACTGTAGATGTGGACGAGGATGTGGTTGATGATGTGCCGCGCCTCGCCCCGGTCACCGCGCTGGATGGCCGCCAGCAACATCGGTTCTTGCATCAAATACAGTTCGCGAATCCGGTCATAGGGCCGATGCTGCAGCAGCGGAATGGCGGGGAAGTCGTTCGTGTTCATGGCAGCATCAGGTGCTCGATGTAACGATCCTCGAAGTCGGCGGCGAGGTTCAGTTCTATCACCTCCATTTGCGAACGAAGGTTTTCCATTTCGACGAGCGTGGTGCGGTCCACCAACGACAGCAACGCCCCCGCCAGCGAGGTGTTGCCGACCACGCGCACCTGCTTTTCACGGAAACCTGGCAGCAGGCCGATGGCGATGGCGTGCGCGATATTCAAGTGCATACCGAATCCGCCCGCGAGATAAACGCGTCCCAGATCGGCGGCGCGAATGCCTGCCGTTTCCAGCAGGATTTCAATGCCCGCACCGATCGCCGCCTTGGCCTGCAACAGCAGCGCCACATCCACTTCGCTCACGCGCAGCGCGCCCGCGCCGTTGCCATCTACCAACCGCAAGGCGCGTTCCCCATCCTCCACATGCCGGAACTGCGACGGAATATTTTCCCACGCGCTCACTTCAAATCGTCCGGTCAAACTCAGCAGCCCGCTGCTTCGCGCCGTCGCCAGAAAATCCAAATAGGCCGAGCCACACAGCCCGTTCGCCCGCGCGAGCGGCATATTGCCGATGGTTTCCGCCGCGAGTTGAAAAGGGTCAAGCGTCATCCATAGGTCGCTAACCGCGCCTTCGCGGGCGCGCGTGCCGCAGCGCAACCCGCAACCTTCAAACGCCGGGCCGGCGGCGGTCGCACAGCCGAACAACTTGCCGCCGCTCTGTAAAACGATCTCTCCGTTCGTGCCAATGTCCACCAACAGGCTCGGGGACTCGTCGAACACCATACCGCTCGCAAAAACTCCGGCGGTGATGTCCGCCCCGATGTATGCCGCGATACCGGGCAGCAATTGAATCGGTGTTTCCGGCGCGAGACCGTCAGTGATCAATTTGATTTCCCTGGCCAGAACCTGTCGGCCTGCGATGAAGCGAGGCGTGAATGGCGCAATGCCGAGCGGCGTGGGGTCTTCGCCGACGAGCAAGTGCAGCATCGTGGTGTTCCCAGCGATCGCGCCACCCGCGATGCGGTTCAACCCCCGTCCGGCCCGATCACAGGCACGTCGTAGCAACGGTTCAACCGTCTCCGTCACGATGGCACGCTGCATCGCGACTAAAGCTTCAGGATTGCGTGCTGCTTCGATGCGCGTGACTACGTTGTCACCGAAACGGATCTGCTCGTTGAACGCGCCGGCCCGCGACAACACGTCGCCGGTCCCCAAGTCCACCAGCAGCACGACCACGGTGGTTGTGCCCACGTCCACCGCGAAGGCCGTGTCGCGACCGCCGGGTGTGAATGAAAACAGCGGCTGATACGCGTAGGGCACGGCAATCTCAAACGTCTCGCTGACCTGCGGCTTGTGTTCGATGCGCGAACGGCTAGGCAGATGAATGGCCGCATCGCCTGCCACCCGCGCGCGGCAAGCTTTTATGGTGGCGGGCGCGGCAACTGTGCCACCCTCAATCACGAGCGAACCTTCCCGCAGTTCCACTTCGCAGCCGCGGCACAGCCCGCGCTGGCCACAACGGGTGTTCAACGGCAATCCGTGCGCCGCCAGGGTGTCCGCCAGCGAACGTCCGTCATCGGCGACCACCATCATGCGGCGTTCACCGGAGTCTAGTCCAACCTGGATCTGATGGGTGGCGCTCATGGAGTTGGCGGTTCAGCTCGCAGGATGTTCTCATCTGCCGACTGGCCGAGTTGCATTCCCGGCTCGATGATTTGAAAGCGGGCGGCGTCCCAGTTGCCCCAGAGCAAATCACGCAGCAATTTCGGATCGCCGCGCTGGCGCTCGAATTTCCAGCCCAGCCAGTCGGCGCATTTCTTGGCGTAAACGGCCTCGGATTCGGCATCGTCCGTGCCCAAGTCAAGGTAGGTGGCGGTGTCGTGCATGGTCCATTGTTCACGCTCGGTCTCGAGCAGGAACTCGATGTCATCCGCATCAAACTTCTTCGCCAGTTCGGCCTTCAGCGCCTCCAGCTTCTCCGGCCCGGGCACGCGGCGATTACGATTCCAGCCCGGCGTGTAGTAATAGCACGTCGGGCAGCGGCGCTGATGTTCGGCATAGTCTTCCTTGCTGCCCATGAAGACGGTGATGCAATCATGGGCGCGCGGAATGACGAGCTTGTGCCGCAACGGTCGCAGTCCGGCCGTGCCCCGACCGCAGAGACCGTAAGCCAGCACGATGGCCTCGATATCCTTCCGCACGTCCACGGCCTCGAGAGCTTCCTGCAGGGTGGAGCGGAGGATGTCAGGCCGATCATGCAAGCCCATTTCAAACCAGCGCGTCTCGACAAGATGTTCCGCGCCCCGCGTGAGCAGCGCGATCTCCTGCTCAAAGACCGAGCAGGCAAGGAGGGCGATTTTCGGTGAGGGCTGGAGATTCATGGGTCTGACATTCAACTCAACACCGCGCCAGAATGAGTTTCATCCGCGCTGGCGTTGAGCCTCGGTAAAACATTCCCGGGCGATGCGCTGGTAGAGCAACGCCTGCTGGTAGCGATCCGTTTCCTCACCCAGTTTTCCACCCGCATCAAGGAACATGCGAGCATAGTAATAAGTGCCAGACAAAAGCTCTGGAGCAAAAATCAGAACATCACCCGCCTTGGCGTGATCCAGAAAACCACGCATGGCGCGCGTCCACATCGTGCGAAAGTCCGCACAGTAGTCCGTGACTCCGTTGGCTGCGACCGGGCGTGTCGTGGCATCGTCCACCGGCATCTGCATGTGGCCCGGACTGGCGATGCGTCCGTGCATAAAGCCAACGCGATCAAAGATGGGCGACATGAAATTCATTTTCACCTCCAGCCCGCCGTAAACCATTTCCTGCCCGCAGTAAAAGTGGCTGAAGTCGCCATTGAATAGCACTTCCGGAAATCGCTTGGTGATCTGCACCGTGCGCCACATATCCTGGGTGATCGTGGCGCGGTGGGTTTCGATGAAGATCGGCAGCCGGGTCTTTTCCGAGGCGTTCAGGATGGACTCTACCAGGCGGTAAACATCGTCATCATCCTCAATGCCCCAACCGGCGTGGACCGTGAGGCATTGGTCGCCGCGATCCGCGTGCTTGGTGGCAATGGATAGCGATTCCTGCGGCGTGTTGATGCGGTCGAGGCCGCAATAGGGCATTTGGCTCGCGGACGGCGGTTCGCCGCTCGTGACCTGCACGCCGTCAAAGCCATCCGCGCGCAGGCGGGCCATGCGTTCGCCCCCTTCCAGTCCCGGCCAGACGGTGTCCGGTCGCAGATCCGCGAGATTATCGAGGTTGAGATACACGCGCAGTTTGGGAGCATCGGCTGAACCGTCGTTCAAGTAGTGGCGCATGACTAAAATTCGTCGAAGGCAATTTGGGATTCCGCCACACCGAGACCGGCCAGCATTTTGCGGCAGGCAGCAATCATCTGCGGCGGACCGCACAGATAGAATTCCACGGCCCGGACATTCGCGTGCGCTTTGAGGTATTGCTCCAGAACGACTTCATGGATGAGGCCGCGATGGCCGGTCCAGTTGTCCTCCGGCAGCGGGGCGGATAGCGCGAGGTGGAAATGGAAATTCGGAAATTTGGCGGCGATGTCGTCGAAGAACTCCTGATAGAAAATCTCCTGCCGGGAACGCGCCCCATACCAGAAGCTCACCCGGCGGGCCGTGGTCTCCGTTTCAAACAGGTGCGACAAATGCGAGCGCAGCGGCGACATGCCTGCGCCGCCACCGATATACACCATTTCCTTTTGCGTGGGCTTGAGGTGGAAATCACCGAACGGCCCGATGGCGCTGACCGTGTCCCCGGGTTTGAGGCTGAACATGTAGGCTGAACCGACGCCGGGCGAACAGTCCTGTCCCGGCGGCGGCGTGGCGATGCGGACGTTAAAGCGCAATGTGGATTCAGTCTTGGCGTTGCTCGCGAGCGAGTAGTTGTTGCGGCGAGCATCACCAGGATGTTTAGCGACAAGATCAAACAGATGGTGCGCGCGCCACACCGAGGCATACGGTTCGGGAATGTCCAAATCGCTGAAGCGGATCGTGCCATACGCCGGGATGTCGAACTGCAAATAATCTCCGGGCGTGAAGGCGACAACGTCGCCGGGCGAAACCGGTTCTAGGATCAATTCCTTGATGAACGTGGAGACGTTGCGATTGCTGACGACGCGCAACGTCATGGGTTTTACCTCGCGCGCGCCCGCGCCGCCGGGACGGTTGATGTTCAAAAACAGGCGACCATTCCGAACTTCGAGCGGATAGGTGCGCAGGCCACGGCAAATCGGCGCACGGGCGGGTGAGCCATCGGCCAGGTTAAAACGACCATTGTGTTTCGGGCACTCGATCGTGCCACCAATGACGAGGCCGTCGGCCAGGTGGTTGTTTCCGTGGGTGCAGATGCCATCCGTGGCGAAGAGCGAGCCGTTGGCATCCCGGCAAAGCGCGTAAGTTTTCCGGCCGTGGTCGAAACGGATGACGTCTGATTTGCCTAGATCGGCCGCCGCGCAAACTTCAATCCACCCGTCGGCATCGGTCGCGGCACTCGCGGCTTGGATGCCTTCCACCGCCCGCGTGCGCGCCGCCGGTAACTGGCGTTTGACATGGTAGGCGGGATCTTTCACCTGCCGGAGAATGGCGGGCAGGATTTCGCCCCACGCGGCAAGAATCGAGGGATACGGCGCAGGGCAGTCGGATTTGATGACCGCATGCAATTTCGGCAGCGCGTGATACGGCACGAGCGGAAACATGTGGTGCTCGACGTGGTAATTCATGTTCCAGTAGATGAACCGGCTGATGGGATTCATGTAAACCGTCCGGCAGTTGAGGCGATGGTCGAGGACGTTCTCAGCCAACCCGGCATGCTGGGTGGTGTTGTGGATGATCATGAGCCAAGTGCCGAAAAATTGCGGCAGGACAAACAGGAAGATGGGAATCCAACTCTGCCAGTAGATGGCGGTGGCAATGACCAACCCGTAAAGCACGACGCAGATCCGCGCGTTCCGATAAATCTTGGAAAACTCGCTCACCGGAATGAAGGTGCGTTCGCCCGGCGTCATGCGGCCCAGCGCGTGACGAATCAGATTTGGAAAATAGGTGCGGTATCCGCCCACGTTGAAAAGGCTCAGCACCAGCGCGCTGATGTCGGGCGGGCGCGGAATCTGGATCTCCGGGTCGCGCCCGACGATGATGGTGTCGCTGTGATGCCGGTTGTGACTCCAGCGCCAGACCACGGATTCCCGCATCACCATGAACGAGGCGATCTCATAGAGCAGGCTATTCATCCAGTCCGTCTTGAATGCCGTGCCATGCCCGCACTCGTGCCACCGCGAGTCCGAACTTGTGCCGTAGAGCACAGCGTAGATCATGTAGGGAATCACCACCCACACAGTGCCCCAAAGCGCAACGGTGGCATAGCCCGTCGCCAGCAGCAGACCAAACAGGATCGCCGTGTCGCGGATGGCCGGTCCGTTGCGGCGTTCGAGAAGCTGGCGCATTTCCGTCTTGGGGACGGGGGTGGTATACCACTCGGCCTCAGCAAGGCCCTTTTCCACCGCGAGCGCGGCATTCACGCCGGTGAGGCTGTAATCAGGAGCTATGGTCTGACTCATTGGGTGATTCGATTCAGGATTTCTGCACGGTTTCGATCATCGCAAAGATGTTTTCCAACGGCGTGCCGGCCTGGACATTGTGGCAGGAGCAGCAGATGAACCCTTCGCGCCCCGCACCGAGCGTCGCCAGACAATCGCGCGTTTCGCGGCGCACGTCGTCAACCGTGCCGCGTGGTAGGGCGAATTGATTATCTACGCCGCCATGGAAAATCACGCGCGCCCCAAACTCCTTCTTCAACTCCGCCATGTCCATGCCCGGACAGGCATGCTGGATGGGATTCAACACATCCACGCCGCAATCGAGGATCGGCTTCAAGAGCGGTCGCGCCGCGCCGTCGGTGTGATAGAACGCCTTTAAGCCGTGGGCGTGGATCAGATCGCACCAGCGCTTGAGCCGTGGTTGCAAATGTTCCTGCCACATCGCGGTGGACATCAACAGCGACTGCTGCCCGGCGATGTCGTCGCTGATGAAAACAAGGTCGAGATGTTTTCCGGCCCGGGCGAAGAAGCGTTCCATCATCTCGGTCTGAATGGCTTCCACGCGGTCGAGAATCGCCTCCACCAGTTCCGGGCTTTCAATCAAATCCATCATGGACTGCTCGAGGCCGCGCAACTGGCAGTAGATTTCAAAGAACGAAACCCACGGACCGATGACGGCGTAGTCGCGGGAGGCGCGTTCCGCCAGCGCCACCGCGCCGTCGTAATCAAAGCGACCCACCTTGGGCCACCACGGATAATTGTCCAGCGACTCAGGCGTGTCATAGCCGGTCAGGGGCGCAGTGCCGAACTCGGCGTAGTGCGCTTCGCCGGCCTGGATGTTCTTCAGCGGCACGCCCCACATCGTGCGGTCGCCGCCGGACTCCGCGCCCGCGCCGGACTGCCCGCCAGCACGTTCACCCGCGTCGGTTTTGTAATCCATGAAGTCCCACACGATTTTGTCGAGTCCCAGCGCCCGCCACATGGCAACATCATCCGGCACATCGAAGTGTTTGCGGAGCGCAGCGGAAATTTCCGGCGTGTGCCAAAGATCCACCGGCGTGCGGTCGGTCGGCTGGCGGTTGAGCGTGGCGAGGATTCGTTCTTTTGGAGTCATGATTGCAGTAACTGTAAGCCTCCACGCCAGGGACAAACAATGCACAGAATGACAAATCCGGTGAAGAATTTGACAGGCGACTAAGGGCGATTCTATGGGCGGGGTCGGCTGCGGCTCCGCCACTGGCTGGGAGTGCAGTTCAGCTTCTGGCGGAAGAGACGGGAAAAATAATGCTCATTGCCAAAACCGGTTTGCTGGGCGATTTCCTTCACCGAAAGTTGCGTCTCCGTGAGCAGATTGCGGGCACAAACCAGCCGCAATCCCAACAGGTATTGATGCGGGCTCAGGCCGGTGTGCGCGGCAAACGTGCTCCGAAACCAGCTGTAGCTCACGCCGAATTCCTGCGCCAACCGCTTCATGTCCAGGTCAAGGGCAAATTCGTTCTGAATGCGGCCGATCGCCGACTCAATGACATTGGCGTGCGGTGACTCGATGGCGGGCAACGTCTGCTGCGCGGAGTAGAAAAGTCCGAGCAGATTCGCGGTCGCCCCGGCGAGAATCTGCTGCAGGGCCGGCCGGTTGGAGCGGATGGAATGCATCACCCGGCTGAAGGTGGCAAGCACGGTGTCCTCGGCGTTGATCTTTAAGACGGGCTTTTTCGACGAGATAAATTTGTGCCGCAGCCAGTGCCGGGCGACTTCGCCGTCGAACCCAAGCCAGTGTTCGTGCCAGCCGGTTTCCGGGGCGGGCGCATAGCGATGCCAGACGCCGGGGAAAAGCAGAAACGCATGGCCCGGCTCGATAGCGGTGGAGTTCCCCGGGCTCTCGAATTTTCCCCGCCCGCTGGAAACATAAAGGAGCGCGAAGGTGTCCAACACCCGCCCCTGCCGCCAGTCGAAGGCGTAACCATCCGGATGACCGCCCAGCGGATACGTCGAATGCGGTGCGACCCTCGATTCGCCCGCGGTTGTCACATACAGCCCCCATTTCTCGTCCCGTTGGCTGACGGGAAAGTAGCGGTAGAAAGTGGCGTCGGCCGGTTTCATAAACTGCAGTTTAAATTCAAGTGTGCCTCGCGACAAACCGTAATCTTAGCGGCCATAGACAAGCGTTTTGAGTTTTCTGAAAACGTCCCGCTCGGGATTTCATGCCCGGCAACAGGGCGCTGTCACTGATGCCCGTGGCGCAGAACGCCGCGCTTTCGCCCGTGACGGTTTCACCCCGGTTGTCCACGCGATCGAAGACCCCATTCATGGCGTCACAAGCGGCGGCATCTGCAAATTCCTTTTCACCGCTCACCAGCCATTGCAGGACATTGAGCGCGGCATTTTCAGTGGCCCGGACAAATTCGTATTCAAGCGTGCGTTCAGGATTGGCGGTGGTGAGTGAAGGAATAGTCAGGTTCATTAATTATTAGGGGATGATGGATAAAGGCGAAAAAACTAATTTACGCCGTGCCCCACGCGGCAGGCTCATAACGCTGGACCGAACTTGAGGCGCGGACGACTTCACGCATCTCGCCCAGTGAGGCGAGTTCGCCGTCGGCGCGGATTTGGGTAAGGAGATTACCTATGGCCGTGGCTTCGACCGGCCCGGTTACGACCGGCCGCTCGCAGGCGTTGGCTGCAAGCTGGCTCAAGAATTTATTCTGCGAACCCCCTCCGACGATGTGGATCTCTTTAATCTTTTCACCAGTGATTTCTTCGATCGAGCCGAGGACTTCGCGATACTTTAGCGCGAGGCTTTCGTAACAGCACCGCACCAGTTCCCCGTCGGTCTTCGGCACCGGCTGTTTTGTATCGCGGCAGAAATCACGGATCGCCTGCGGCATGTCCGGCGGATTGAGGAAGCGCGGGTCATCCAGGTTCAAGATGAAGCGATGCGGCTTTGCCTTTGCCGCCAGTCTAGCCAGTCGGACATAATCATATTTCCTACCCGCCGCTTCAAACGAGCGCCTGCACTGTTGCACCAGCCATAGGCCCATGATGTTTTTGAGCAATCGATACGTGCCGTCGATGCCTCCTTCATTCGTCATGTTCAGAGCCATCGCGCGCGCAGAGAGCACGGCTTTGTTCAATTCGACACCCATGAGTGACCAGGTGCCGGAACTGATATAGGCCCAATTCGTCTTGCCGGTGTTAGTCGTCGGCACACCCGCGATGGCAGCAGCGGTATCATGCGTCGGGGGAGCGACCACCTTTACGCCCGTCAACCCGGTCTTTTGGGCAAGGGATTTGCGTATCGTCCCCAGAGTCGTGCCGGGCATGACAATCGGCGGCAGGAAATGCGTGGGCAGCCCAAGATTTTTGAGCAATGGCTTGGACCAATTGCGCCGAGTTGGATGCAAAAACTGTGAGGTCGAGGCATTCGTAAATTCGGTCTGCTTCGCTCCGCACAAGGCCCAATGCAAAAAGTCCGGCATGAACAACAACGTGTCAGCCGCGTCCAAAATGGCGGGGGAATGCGTCTGCCAGGCGAGCAACTGGTAAAGCGAGTTCAACTCCATGAACTGCAATCCCGACTGGGCGAAGATTTCCGCGCGGGGCACTTTTTTGAACGCCCGATCCAGCCCGCCACGGGTGCGGGCATCGCGATAATGATACGGCTGGCCAAGGATTTCGTCCTGCTTATTTAGCAGCACAAAATCCACGCCCCAGGTATCTGCACCAACGGAGACGATTCGTTTGCCGTATTTTTTCCCCGCCAAAGCAAGACCGTTTTGGATTTCTGCCCACAGTCGTAACACATCCCAGCGGATCGTTTCGCCAAGCATCACCGGACCGTTGGGAAAGCGATGAACTTCTTCGAGCTGAAGTGTTTTTCCATTCCAGAGTCCCGCCATGACGCGACCGCTCTCTGCGCCGAGATCCACCGCTAGGTAAACTTTTTGTTTCATGGTCATTTATTCAAGGTAAAAGACTTCTTTGAGCGGACTCACGACGGGGGATTGATCCGGGTTCACCTCCATAAGCAGGGACATGGAGCTCCACCACTTGCGGACAATTGGCGAGTTGGGCAAGGCAGCGGCAGAATTTCCCACGCTCAACTTTTGCACAGCGAACAGCGTGAGCGTTTCTTCGTCGAGGAAGATCGAGTAGTCGGAAACACCGGCAGCATGCAATTCCGCCGCCAACTCAGGCCAAAGGGCATCATGCCGTTGCTTGTATTCCAGCGCGGTGCCGGGCTTCAGCTTCATTTTGAACGCGACTCGTTCCATAAGATTATTTCTTGAGCGCGTCCACGGCATTCTTCGCGGCATCCGCTGTGGATTGCGCGGCATCTTTGACGGCTTCCACGGCGATGGCGGCCTGACCTTTCAAGGTGGCTTCAGCGTCCGCCGATTTCTTGTTGCCGAGGCCGATGATCACGGTAGAACCGACGAGAAGCGCCAGCATCAGCACGACGAGTTTTTTGGTGAAGGGCTGGGCACCGCGCCATTCCTTGAAGAAGATGCCCCACAGCGTGCTGAAGATGATGATGCTCGCCATGTGCAACGTCCAACTGGAGAATTTGTAAGCGCCCATCTGACTTTCGCCCATCTGATAGAAGAAAAATTGCAGATACCAGAACGTGCCGGCGAGGATGCAGAAGAACCAATTACCACCGAGTGGCACGGCGCTGCCGACCTCGAACGATTGCACGGAAGTTTTGCCACCGTGGCCGTCGCCGCCCGCCGTTTGGCCGGCGATCGGTTTCACCGTGGGACTGAAATATTGGTGAGCGGAACCGTTCTTGATGTGCAGCATCACGCACCAAAGAAAGTTAGTCGTCAAACCGCCGAGCAAAATCACGACGATAATGGGGAGACCAACCCAGAGCGGGCCGGTGCCGTGCGCTTTGGAGATCTCACTGATGGGCTCACCGAATTGGAAACCAAAGGAGAAGCAGGAACTCATCACGCCGGAGAAGGTCGCGATGCCGAGGCCTTTCCAGAGATTGAATTCGGCGATGGTCGAAGTTTGGCCGGCCATTTCTTTTTCTTTGCGCACACCGGCAATACCGCCGATAGCGATACCAACCAGACAGACGGCCACACCCAGCAGCACAGTCGGTCCGCCTGCACTGGTGCCGGAATGATTCAGCAATTTGTCGGCAAATTCACCCTTAACAATTGGCGGCACCAACGTGCCGAACGCCGCACAGTAGCCTAGCGCAATCGCCATGCCGAGCGACATGCCGAGATAACGCATCGTCAGGCCAAACGTCAATCCGCCCATGCCCCACAAAGCGCCCATGAGATACGTCATCCAAAAGGTGTAAGACGACGTTTCGTGTAGCACGGCGAGCAAATCTTTCGACAGCACAAACGCCCCAATCCACGGGCAGATGAACCAGCTGAACATCCCGCCGGCCAGCCAGAAGGTTTCCCACGACCATTTGCGGACGCCTTTGTAAGGCACATAGAAACTGCCGGAGGCCAGGCCGCCCAGCCAGTGGAATACGACGCCAAGTAACGGATTGGGTTGCATGGTGTTTTTGGTTGGTTAGTTGCGTTTGCTCAAAACGATTTTCTCGTAGCGCTTCACTTCCGTGAGCCACGCATCGCCGCCCGGCACGCCTTGGCTCTCGCAGTAATAATCCCAAACCGCGCCGACCGGCAGCGTCTTGGCCTCTTCCTGCAACGCGAGCCGCGTGGTGAAATCGCCCGCCGCTTCCGCCGTGCGGATCAACGGCGATTCAAGCAGCGCAATGAGCAGCGCGCGAACCATGTTGCGCGTGCCGATGGTCCAGGCCGCAACGCGGTTAATGCTCGCGTCGAAATAATCCAGCCCGATGTGGACGCGCTTCTCAAAGCCGTTCACCGCGATTTCGCGGGCGATGGCCAGCAGGTCGTCATTCAGGACAACGACGTGATCACTGTCCCAGCGCACGCCGCGGCTGACGTGCAGCAGGATTTCCGGCAGGTATTGCAGAACGCTGGAGACCTTGTCGGCGATGCCTTCGGTCGGATGATAATGGCCGGCATCAAGCGTTAGCAGTTTCTTCCGGCTGACCGCGTAACCCAGGTAAAATTCGTGCGAGCCGACGACAAAACTCTCACTGCCGATGCCGAACAGTTTTGGCTCGACGGCGTCGAGGTTGAGCTTGGACGAAATGTGTTTTTTGAAAATCGCATCCAATGATTCCGCCAAACGAGCGCGCGGCGCGACGCGGTCGGCCGGCGTATCTTTCATGCCGTCGGGAATCCACACGTTCGTCACGCAGGTTTTGCCGAGCGCCTTGCCCATCGCCGCGCCGATTTCGCGGCTGCGGATGCAATGCTCGATCCAAAATTTGCGGATATTCTTGTCCGTATGTGACAGCGTGAAGCCGTCCGCCGCTTTCGGATGCGAGAAGCAGGTCGGGTTGAAATCAAGGCCGAGACCGTTCTTCTTCGCCCAGGAAATCCAGTTCGCAAAATGCTTCGGCTCGATGGCGTCGCGATCCACCTTCTTGCCGCCGAATTCACCATAGAACGCGTGCAAGTTCAGCCGATGCTTGCCGGGAATCAACGAGAGGGCCTTGTCGAGGTCGGCGCGGAGTTCGTCCGGCGTCCGGGCTTTGCCGGGATAATTACCGGTGACGGCGAGGCCGTTGCCCAGCGCGCCGCCAGTATTTTCAAAGCCGCCTACGTCGTCGCCCTGCCAGCAGTGCAGCGAGATGGGAATGGTGGCGAGAGTTTTGAGCGCGCGTTCGAGGTCCACACCGACGGCGGCATAACGTTCCCCGGCTAGCAGATATGCTTTTTCAATGCTCATAATGGATTTTAGATGTATGGAATTTAGCGAATCGTCACCGGCCCAATCAGCCCTGCCGGTAGAAGAGGTGAACCTCTCGTTACGGTTTGCGCCGTAATCGAAGTATGGCGCTGCTCTGCGGGCAACGCCGCGTCGCCCGCGAGCCGGTTGTTCCAAGTGTTCACGATGTCCACTTCGAGCGAGTTCGCACCGGACTTGACGGCCGTGGTGATGTCCACGCGAAACGGCGGCTGCCAGAGCGTGCCAAGATCTTGGCCGTTCACCCGCACGACGGCGATGTCGTTGACTTTGCCGAGATCCAGCATCAGGGCCGAGCCGGACGGATGTTGTGCAGATACGTCAAATGTTTTGCGATAGGTGGCCTTGCCGGAAAAAAACTTGATGCCATCCTCGGATCGCTTCGTCCAATCGGTGAGGTCCTCGAACGCGATTTTTTCCGGGGCGCCCCAACCGGGTGCGAAGCTCACTTCCCACGGCCCGGTGATTTCCACCGGCGCAGCGGCTGACCCCGTCAGCGTTTGCGTGTGGCCGTCGGCAAACTTCAGTTCGTAAACACCCGACTGCCCGCCTTGGGCGGTGATCCGGTCATCGGCATTGCGTGTCAGTTGGAGCGGAATCGCATCCGCGCCGTCGCTAGGTTGAGGCATGGAGGCCATGAGTCGGGCAATCTCGTCCGCGCTCAGCGAACGGGAGAATTGCGCGATGTCGCCCGCTTCGCCGCGGAATGTCGAGCCGATCTGTCCCGCGCCGGAATGCACGATGTGCGTGCTTTTCAAGCCCGTCCGCGTCGGCACGCCATTCAGATACAGACTCGGCTGGCCGGCGCGATACACCACCGCCACATGCGTCCAGTTCGTGAGCGTGGTGGCCTTAACGAGCGGAGGCGCAAAATATCCCCCACTGTGCTCGAACACGCACACACCATTGTTGCCGACGGCCAGACCGCACCCTGCATTGTTACCGCCGCCAAAACCTTCGCCATGCGGCGCGGTGAAAACATCGTTGCGCTTCTCGGCCAAGCCCACAATGCCGTTGTTCGCCTCGCGGACGAGCGCGGTGTCATCTTCGGGCTTTACCCAGACGGCGAAGCTGAAGTTGTTCGGGGTGTCGCTGACGGTTCTGCTGACCACAGGCCTCACCGTCGTGCCGAGTATCTCCTCGCCGTTGCGGGTGACCGACACGATGCGTTCCGACTTGGGCGCAGCCTTTTCGCGGAACACTACAAACACCGAACCAGCCGGCCCGAAGGCCAAGGGCAAGCGCACCACGCCATCCGCCACGTCGTAAACCGCCGGCCGCTCGATGCGGCCGGAATCCGGCCACCACAGCTCCGGCGCACGGTCGCCAACCCGGAAGGCAGCGGTCGTCGTCAGCGATTCCGCTTTGGGATTGGCAACAAAATAAATGTCCGCCTCATCGCTATGCCGGTGGGTGAAACCAAGATTCTTCGAGTTTTCAAAATCCCGTTTCAAACCCAGCGTGGCAAAAACGGCATCAAGACTCCCGCCCCAGAAGACACGGCCTTTGCCGAACCGATGTTCACCCGGTTGTTTTGTGTCAGCCATGCCCCAGAGTTCACGGGCGAGTCTCTGCACTTCGGCGTCGCACTTCGGAAAATTCTCCAGGCTCGGCGACCGCGAAGGCGGCGCTCCCACGAGCGTCGCGCCAGCTTTCACCAGTTCACGGATTTTTTTCAGCAACTCGGGCCGCATCGTCGCGGACTCCGGCAACACCAGCAGCCGGTAGCTCATGCCGTCCGGCAACACCAACCGGCCATCCTTCACCGCCAGCCGGTGTTCAATCACGTCGGCGTTGATGTAGTCGTAGTCAAATCCCGGCGGCAGTTCCGGCGTTTGCGGACCGGCCATTTTGGGTGCGTCCTCGCTGATGAACCAAGCTACATCCGCCACATGTTTGCCGGTCTGCAACAGCACGCTGCACCGCCGCAGATAATCAATCCACGCCTTCGATTGCTCAAACCAGGTGTTGTTGCGGTTGAACTCCGTGCCGAAGCCTGCATTGATGCCGGGAAGTTTTTCGTTCGACGGCTGATGGATATTGACGTGGAACACGAACTGGCTGATGCCTTCGCAGAACGCCCAATCGCCGCGCGCCTTCAAGTCGCGGGGCGAGTTAGCGAACGCCGGGCCGCCCGTGAACGCCTCCGCCCACACCACGGGTTTGCCGTAGATGTTTGCCGCCGAAGACGCGTCGCGCAATTCATACCGGCCAAGGTAGCCCGTATCCCGCTTGTCCAGAAAATCGCCGTTGGCCCAGAACTCACCGCCGATCTCGTCGCACAAACCACCATACTGCAAAAACTCCGCTGGGAAACCCCAGTGCCCGTAATTCTCCAGCCACATCTTCATTCCGCGCTCATGGCACAAGTCGCTCAGGCCGCCGACATAATCCCGCGCTACCCGGTCCGCAACCAAACGCCGCAAGTCCCAGAGAAAACGGTCCGATTGCTCCACGCTGCCAACAATACGCCCGGTCATGACCGGCAGGAAACGCAGCGGATTGTAACCGTAGCGCTTCTGAAAATCCGCCGCGAAGCCGTCGGTCCAATTCTCCGGGCCAGTCTCATAGCTGTCGGCCACGACGTGCTTCCAAGATTTGCGATCCGCCGCCGGCAGCCGGTTGAGCAGATTGCCGACATACGCGTCGAAGTGCGCCCGCAACGGGACCCGATTCATTTTGTCCACTTCCAAACCGGTCGCTTCCGGCGGTGCCGGTCCGTTCTTCGTGCCGGTTGGCGTCAGCGCCGTGCGCAACACGATCCAATCGCCCGCTGGCACATCCCAGCGCAACGTCCCATCCGCCGCCATGAGCTTGGTAAGATTGCGCACCGCGTCCGGTTTGACCGTTAAACCGGCCGCATTCGGTTCGACTTCGCCGGACCAGGTATAAAAATCATAAAGCGGATGGGGATCCTGACACACCTTTTGCAACGATTTCTCCGCAAAACTTTCCACGCGTGCCGCCGGCGAGAGCTGGATATCGCCGAGTTCGCAGGCCCTTGAGAATTTCAACTGGAAAAATCGCGCCGTGGTGGCCGGAAAAGTCGCCGCGATCGGCGCGAGCGGCACCGGCCCCACGCTGACACCGAGGTTGTGCCGGTCAATCATGAACGTTTTCACCGTCCGATATTGCTGCCCGTCGTCCGACGCCAACAGCTCGGCTTTGACGTTCACCTCTTTGGTGGGCAGCACCGTCACGCTCCGCGCCGTAAAGGGTGATGCCATCTCGAATGTCACCAGCGTTGGCGTGCGCGAGGTTATCTTCGCCCATTCGCCTTCGCCGGCCGGCGCGGGAAACGCCAGCACCACCAGATCTTGAAACTCACCCGTCGGCAACGGCAGCTTGCCTTCGAAATGTTGCGGCCCGTGTAGGCGCAGCTCCGGCATGGTGACGTAGCGCATGGCCTGCGAAGGTTTCACCCACGGCCCGCCCGACTGACTCCAGCCGGGCGAGTTGAACAAGCCAATGTCTACTCCGATCCGCGTGCCTTCGCGCATCGCGTGTTCGATAAAACCCCACCATTCATCCGTGAGCGCCTTGGACGCATTGGTCGCGGGCGTGCCGCTCTGGCCGCTGATGACGCCGATGTAACCTTCGCCGATGCCCACGCGCTTCATCGCTTCGAGATCGCTTGTGATGCCTTCCTTCGAGATCTGGCCGTCCATCCAATACCAGTAGCAGCGCGGCTTGGTGTGGTCGGGCGGATTGACAAAATCGGATTCCAGCGAGCCGGCCCGGGCCGAAGCGACGAGCGAAGCCGCCGCGAGGGCGAATAGTAGTTTGGTGCTTTTCATAAGTTTTGGCTGGTTCAAATGACAACCGTCATCGCCGCGCGCAGTCTCGTTTCCGAGTCGATGTGCCAATAGCCGTATTCTAGCTGAAAAAATACCAACGTGTAAGGCGGTGTCAGCGTCGTGTTGATGAGCAGCACCTCGAATGCCTTCCCGGCTTCATCAAGTTTTGCGATGACCCCGCTCGTTCTGAGCACTGCGTGGGTGAGTCGCCTTCTCGGTGCTGAAGAAACTCTGGCGATCTCGTCACGAGAGTGCGGTAGGTGTTTATTTTTTGATCGCGCGTCAATATCCAAGTGATTCTCCCCGTAATCGCAGCGCAGTCCTCCTGGCGCAACAGCTGCGTGACAATTTAAACCAGGAATCAAGCTGGGGAACAGGCAGGTCATGCAAATCAACTTCATCCGGATCTTTATGGCACTTCGATTTCTAGCTTCCACTTAAAGACGGGACGGGCTTTGCTTGCTTCATCCGTTCGAGAATCTCAAAGCGCGGATCGGTATCGGCGCGGCGGATGGCTCGTCTATCACCAAGATATTGTTTGCGCAGGTCCACGAATGGCCGGGCGCGCACTTCCTTGGCCGGATCGTAATCCGGGTTCAGGGCGGGCAGGTATTTGACCGCGACGTTTTTATCGAGCCAGTCATTGAGCTTGCGGAACAGGCGGACGGCTTTCTCCGGCTGTTGCGCGGAGAGGTCGTCGCGCTCGAAGGGATCCTTGGCGATATTGTAAAGCTTCATCACGCCAGACCAATCGAACATCAGCTTCCAATCCCCCTCGCGGATGGTCGAGTGCGGGGCCGCCGGCTGACCGTCGTCCGGGTTCTTGACGATCACGTTGAAAGGGTAGTGCCAGTAGAACGTGTCGCGCGGATAACCGCGCTTCTTGTTGGCTGGGTCGGCGAACAGGGGAACCAGACTGCGACCATCAATATTCTTCTGCATAGAAGTTTTCTGACCCGCCAACTCCAGAAAAGTCGGGAAAAGGTCGCTATAATCAACCGGCACCTCGCACCATTGTCCGGCAGGCACACGGCCGGGTGCGCGGAAGACCAGCGGCACGCGGATGCCGCCCTCGAATTGCAACGCCTTGCCACCTTTGAACGGGGCATTGCAGGTGGCGGCCGGGTCGGTATAGGTCACGCCCCCATTGTCGCTCATAAAGACCATGATTGTATTGGTATCGAGTCCGGAGGTGGCGAGGGCTTCCATGATGCGACCAACCGAATCATCGAGCCGTTTAAGCATGCCGGCGTAAGGGGCGTTGGTATGACCGTTCCAACCCCGGGTGGGCTTGCTTTCAAAGTGTTTGATGTCATCGGCCGGCGACTGAAACGGCGCATGCACGGCAAAGTGGCAAAGGTAGAGGAAGAACGGCTTTTTCGCTCCGTCCGCAGGTTCACCGGCGTGCTCCCTGATGAAGCGGACGGCGTGTTCGGTTAGTTCATCGGTAAGATACTCGTGCCCTAGTTTGTCGCCCGACTTGCCCTGCAGCAATTCGGGCTGCGGCATCTTCGGATAAAGGAGCTTCCGGTTGTCCCAGCCTGGCTGCCAGTTGAAATATGGGGAAGAGCCTTCGTCGAAATACGCGATCTCCTCGAACCCCTGGTCGTGGGGTTGCCAACCCCGCGAGCCGTGTCCGCCGAGATGCCATTTGCCAATGAACGCCGACTCGTAGCCTTTCAGCGCCTCAGCGATTGTGACTTCGTCGCGACCCAGATCGCCGGGCTGGCCGGCGGGCAAGGCGTCCAGCGTGGTGCCATTGAGCAGGGCTTGGGGGATTTTGATGTTCGGGTCGGGCCACTCGATTGCATCCTGGCTGATATAACCTGGCGGCGGCGGCACGGCCTGGTTGTAGAACGTGCGCACCGTCCAACCCACGGCGGTGGTTAAACCTATTCGCGCCGCATTCCTCCCGGTCAGAATGCCCGACCGGGTGGGCGAACAAAGCGGGCAGGCGTAGGCCTGCGCGAAAGCCGTGCCCTCGCGCACCAGCCGGTCGAGGTGCGGCGTTTCATAGAACATCTGCGCCGGTTTCGCACCGGTGAACCGCGCGGCGTATGCGTTCACGTCTACGATCCCCAGGTCGTCGGCGAGGATGAAAACGATGTTGGGTTTGGTGGCGGGTGTCCTTTCCGCTGCAATGAGTGATCCGCCGCACAGACCAAGCAAGGCCAGAACAAGGCTGATTTGTTGCTGATTTCGGATTGCTTTCATTTTAAGTGATGAGCTCATGGAGCTTTGATTAGACGGTAAAACACCGAACCATTGGTCGGTGTAATTGGAATCAGAATCGCATTTGAAATGACGCCCGCCACGTCAACCCAGTTGGAAGTGAGTCCGACTGTTGGGGGGTTGGTCTGGCCTTGCAATGTCCATCCGGAATAACTGAGTGGCCAAATGATCTCAACAAATCCAAGGCTGACGGTGCTCGACAGGGAGGGGAGCGCCACCACGGCAATGGTCCCATCCATTGCGAGGCGCGCGGTTTCCCAATAGAGCCCCGCTGGCAGCGGAGGCAGGTTGATATTGGTGAAGCTGCCGGCATAGCCGGGGGAGCTGAACAGCTTGAACGTGTCGCCCGCAGCCAGGGCTCCGCCAAGATTGGTCACGGCCAGAGTGCCGCCGAAATTCAACGTGCTGCCGCCGACAAGCTGGTCGTTGGTCGCCAGGCTGCCGATTTTTTGAATTTCAAAAGCGCAGATGCCAGCCAGCGAAACTGCGCCGGTCACGGTGAGGCTGCCCATCCCACCGCCCGGCGCGAGCGTGCCGCCGCGGTTCACAGTAAGTGGGCCGAGAATGCGCCCATTGCCGCTGACCGTGCCACCGTTGGTGACCATAGCGCTGCCCTGTAAAATGCCGTTGGCCACAAACTTTCCGCCCGCGACGACAATATTGGGAAACACATAGCTGTTCACTGTCAGGGTGCCGTCACCTGCCTTGGTCAAGGAGCAGGAGCCGACGCTGTTGTAAAACTGGAAATTCTGCGTAAGCAGCGCGCCGGCCGAGACACTGACGACCGAATCGCCGTCCAGAGCGATGTGCTGGTTGAGGGAGGAGTTGCCGCTGATGGCTCGGAACACCCCATTGTCATCCGGCCCTTTGCCAAGAATGTGAAAATGCTCGGCCAGGTTCAGATTGCCATTGAGTTCCACTGCGGCGTTGCTGCCGACCAGGGTCCAGGTCAGCCCGCTGAAACCGCCCTGGCCGAGCGCAGCGGAGTTTTGAATCCGCACAATCCCACCGTTGATTTGCCAGGGGCCGGCAAAATTGTTGGAAGCCGTCAGCACCAGCGTGCCGCTGCCGTTCTTGATCACGGAACCAGTCCCACTGATTTGGCCGGAAAAGGTGGTGCTGAGGTTATTGCTGCCGAGTGTGAGGGAATTAGTGGCGAGATTCACCCAGCCACCCAGGCTGCCGCCACCCGCAAGAGCGCCGATGGTTTCGCTGGTGTCGAGCCGAAGCAACGCGCCGGCGGCGTTCGCCAAGGTGACGGTGCTCGCGTCGGGGACGGCGCTACCGTTGGTCAGAGCCAGCAGACCCCCGTTGAGATTAAGCTGGCCCGTGAAGGTGTCAATGCCGCCCAGCACCAATGTCCCGAAGCCGTCCTTATTCAGATCCCCGGTGCCGGTTACGGCTCCGTTCACGGCCAGGATGCGACTGTTCGTGACATTCCAACTTTGTGTCGAGCCAAGGCTGATATTGTGATTAAGGGTCAGATTTTGCGATGCAATGGACATGTCAATACCACCCGCACCCAGAGTGAGGATGTTGGCGCCATTGATGGTAACTGGCCCACCGGGGTTGAACACCTGCAACCCGTTCCAGCCGATGTCGGCGCCGAGAAGAGTCGAGTTGGGAGCGATAACCGTGCTCTCCCAGCGGGCGGTGTTGTTCGTGGTGGGGGGCAAGCCGCCTATCCAACTTTGGCCATAGCGCAGCGAGGTTGTATTGTTCGCCTTGACGAGCACACCGGCTGCCGACACGCCGGTCACCTGGAAGTCATCAATCCAGAGGAATTGGCTGGTCTTGTTTAGGGGTGCGCCGTTAATTTTGAAAATAAATCCGTTGGTAAAGAACTGCGCGTTGGTGCCGGTGTTGTAGCGCACGTCGGTGAAGTAGAGCCAGACGTCCTGCCGTTCGTTGTAACCCCAGCTCTGTCCGGTGGGGTAATACTCATCGCGACCTAGATTTCGGATCGTGACCCAGCCGTTGGTGCCGAGATAGGAAACCGTCACGCCGGTGGCACTGGTAACGCCGTGCAATTTATAGCGGAACGACACGCGCAAGCTGGAACAGCCGCTGGGATCCAGTGGCATCTGGAGCGCTCCATTGCCGCTCCCGTGGCTTAGGTTGCACTCGGCACAGTGATTGGAGGAATAAAACGTGGTGTTCACCAGATCCCAACGGCTGTCCGCCGCCCATGCCCCGGACCACGCGGCCTGCTTGCCGCTTTCAAAGTCGTCGCTGGCGAGCGTGACCTGGGTTTGCCCCGTTGTCTGGTAGCGATAATTAAATCGGCGATCGGGCGCGCTGTCGCCGTTGATCCCGAAATCGCTGATGTCGTTCGTCTGATAATTATCCGCCCAATGAAAATCAAACGTCACGGGATCATTCGTCAGGCCGAGCGGGGCGCGCGGAATAGCGAGCATGAGTTGGTTGCCCGTGACCTTGTAGCCGATGTCACTGCGCACCGACGTCCAATTCCAATTCGTGCCCAAGTTCTGGCTCAGCATCGTCGTGGTAGTGCCCACGCCGCCGAGGTTGACGGCGTAATCGTAACCTTCCCAGCCGGTGGCGTGTTTCTGGTCGGTGTCGAGGAACAGCACCATCCAGTTGCTGCCGGCGGGAGCGGTGATGTTCGAGTTGCACTGGGCGAGAAAGTAGAGGTAGGAGACGTCGCTGGCCACTTTCAGCACGGTAAAATCATTGCGGCCGGTGAGGTTGGAGTAATTGCCATTCTGGGCGACGGCGGAGGGATAGTTGCGCCAGACGGTGTCGTTGGCGGCGTCAAAGAACGTCGTCGTCACGTTGGTCCAATCGCTGAAGTCTCCCCCCAGATTGATGCTTTGCGGCGCACCGGCGGCGGGAGTTGCGCGGACGCCCTTGCGCAGGCGATTTTGGGCGGTCATTTGGAAGTAATACGCATCCGCGTGGCCGCCGCGCATCGGCTCAATATCGCGGCTGTATTGGGCCGTGTATTCGTCAACAAAGTAGAACCCATTCGACGGACAAGGCTGGCCCAGCAGGGAGACCGCCCCCGCCGTGGCGGACTTCAAAGCCCCCGCAACCCACTCGTTCCAGCCGGTGATGAACAAGAAGTCTGGATCCAGCTTAAGTCCGTAGTTCATTTGTTCTGCAAAAAAAAGGCCCTTCGCTTCGGTTCGGGCGGCGGACAAGTGCTGGTTGTCATAAGCCGGTTGGGCGCGGTTGGTGTAGCTGCGGCCGATGTTCATGGTGGCCCACCCCCCGCAGGTGACCGGCGCAGACTCGGGATGGTCCGGGGCATCGTGATAACCGAATTGCTGCGGGGTTGTGGAATCAATCCAAGCCAGCTTGTCATAGCCGCCCTCCCACGCCCAGGACTGCCGCCAGGTGAAGAAGTTTGATACGGTGGCCGTCACCGGAGTTTCATTGTTGTCCACGCCAGACGGATATCCCAAAATGAGAGGCTTGCCCTGCCAGTAAAACCAGAGTTCGGAATAGCGCCCCGGGGCGTAGAGCAGGTTATAATCATGGGTTACGGTCGCGGGGCTGTTAGCGCGAGTGAGAAAGACAAACTTCAGGTTGGTCTTGAAGCCTTCATTGCGCATTTGGCGGATCGTATCGCACAGGGCTGTGACCTCGGAGTCGTAGGTAACGGCATTGCTGTTATCAAGTATCAGCACATCCACGCCCGCCTGGGTGAGCATGGCAATGTGGCGGCGCAGCACCCACGGATCGCTCGGGTGGTAATACCCGAATTCCGGCTCGGCCCAGTAAAACATAGTGTAATTGGCAACCTGATTGAAGATGGGATTATCAGCCCAAGGATTCGATGGATTTGTGTAAGGGTGGCCCCCTAGCCACTTGGTCACGTCCCAGTTGGTGCCGGAACCATAGGCAAAGGTATCATGCCAGAGGAAGTAAAAGACGCCAATGGGGCGGCTGGATCGGGATGGGCCGCAGTCAGCCGCCCCCGGCAATGGGCGACCGAGCCCGTCCGTGGCAACCCAGGTGTCTGCCATCAGATCAACCATCGCAGCGCCGGTGGTGAATGCCATCATCGAACCCTGGAGAAACGTTCCATTCGCGAAAAGGGAATCCACCCGCCAATAATAGGTGGTCGCCGGCATTAGCGCTCCCACCTGGCTGGCCAGGGCAGTGGTGCGGCCCTGGTAAACGACTGGCGTGTTCGTTGACGCAGTGTTCACCGCGTTCGAATTCGTGCCGAAGTAGAGATCGTAGCCGGTCGCTCCCGCCCTCACCGGCCACCCAAGGGTCATGGGATTGGCGTCGTCCATGGCCACCACCTGATTGGCGGCCGGATTGTAATACCCCGCGGACACCGAGAACCCCGAACACAGAAGGAGAACGGCGAGCCAGCGTCCGGGGTGAAGTCCCGGGCAATGGTGGCGCAGCCGACCGTCAAACCAGCCCGCGGCCGTGCGATGGAACGCCCGAATCATGGCTGGTCAACGAATATCGCCTGACGGGTCGTAGGGTCGATCACCAACTTCTTGCCGGGAGGCGGAGCCGGCAGTTGCCTGCCCTTGAGAGTCGGGAAATTGGTCAGTTCCTGAATGCTCCCAGGCAATCTTCCCCCAGCCATGGAGACGGCTGAAAGCGCGCGATTGAGCTCCTCCAGGCTCGCGGTATCCGATGCAGTATGACTTTTCTTTCCGCAGCCAGTGACCAAAACACCAGACAGCACCAATGCGGCAGCCAGTATTGTCAACGGGAACGATTTCAAGGTCATAAGATGATTAGTGAGTGCGCGCCCAAAGCGCGCCGGAGTCAGTTCTGGGCAAATCCCAGCCAAGCGAACTGTTCTTGACGGCGGCAGCATGGCCGTCCACAAAGGACGCATTGACCCGTTTATTGTGGCGCGGCAGCGCGCGGGCGTCACCAGTCGGGAATAACAAACTGTCCGAGGGTGAACGGAAGTAACTGCAACCCGTGCCGATTTGACCGAGCACGACATCGTATTGTTTGTCCTCCACCCAGAGGTCGGCGTTCAGCCGGGCCGTGGCGAGGGTCGCTGAGCCCGCGTCCGCAAACGCCAGACAATCCGCAGGTTTGGCCACGGTGGATTCCCTGATGCTGGCTCCCACGCCTGCCGTAATAAGGCTTCCAATTTCCGGGTAGTTGATCCCGATGCCGAGGGTGTTGTTGGTGCTCTGGGAACCGCCGGCACCCGCTGCGGCGAGCCACTGCATGGAGGGGCAATCAAACACTTTGCTCGCGGGGGCATATTTGTCCAACCGCAACCGGTCTTGCCAGAAAAGCGCATTGGGATTCACCACCACGAAGCTTGAGGGGTCATAAGGATACCAGCTGGAGTCGTGTCCGGCGCGGGATTCGTGCAGCGGCATGAAGATGCCTCTTGAATCGTCCAGATACATTCGCGTCGCCAGAATGACCTGCTTGGAATTACTCAAGCAACTGATGGCCTTCGCCTTTTCTTTGGCTTTGCTCAAGGCCGGCAACAACATCGCCGCCAGAATGGCGATGATCGCGATGACCACCAGCAATTCAATGAGCGTGAAGGCGGACTGCGGCTTCCTCGGTCCCCGTTCTTTTACAACCCAAAACACACTTTTCATAGAAGGAAAACATTGATGATTCATAACGGATTTTTTTGCATTTAATTTGCTGATTGTGCCAACACCATAAACTTTTCATGAAAGGCTGCAATAGACACATTTGTGTCTGTTCTGGCGGCACAAAAAAACCGTTATAGAGTGTAAGATTGAAAGTCCCGTTTGATTCCATGAAACAGCAACTTGTTCACCCAAGAGCGGGCCATCTCGTTCTCAGGACACGGGAACTTCCACTCTTCAGCCCCGGCGGAGGGCAACGCGAGCCGCATGAAGCAGGAGCTTCCGACTATGACGCGCCACGCGGTTACCGGGGTGAGGTCCAGGTTGGCAACGGTAGAACGATCTCCGCCGTGAACGCCAACTCCGGGTCACCCCGGAGTTGGAGGGTTTTGCACAGCGTGCGCAGGCTGGGCTGGAGCTTGCAAGTGCTGGTCTTGCCGTTGAGTTCAAGCGCGACGGGCTGCTTGAAATCAATGAGCCGACCGTCGAGAAGAATGGTGGCTGCCATGAGGTTCGTTGTCCCAGACCCGGTTATGGTGAGATGATTGTCGCGGCAGGAGACATCGAGTTCCACTCCCGGGACTGGTGTGGGCACATGGAGCCAGAAGAAGTCGCGGATGACGCGGTCGCTCAGGCGCCAGGTCAGTTCACGGGGAACGGGATTGCGCATCGCGGGATACATTTCCGCAATCTTGTCGCGGTCAGGCAGCCCCGAGTGCGGGTGGTCGTTGATGATCTGGACCGTAACCGGATAGATGTCGGTCCGATCGCCGCGAAGCTCTTGCACCTCCTTCTCGAATTTCTGGATGCGGTGGTAGCGGCCATACATCGTATCCTTCGCGCCGACCATGCAACTAAAGCTGGTGTTCCGCAAGGTGATGGGGCCGGCCCCATCTGCGGGCGCGGCAGCGCTGGCGTGAATGGCGGCGAAGTGGTCCGGCATCTTTGGCCCGATGGCAAACGCGCCGTAGCCACCGTGCGAGTAACCCATGATAAACTGTTTGTTGGGGTCCACGTCGCCGAAAAGCAGAAACTGGCGGAGCAGATTCTCGATGAGCGGGTAAGTGTATCCAGTGTAGAAGCCGTTCCATGTGTTGTCCGGGGCGCGCAAGGCGACGTAGAGATACCCCCCGGCCTCGGGGTGATCCCGGTAGTAGATTTGCATGTGCTGCCACTGGCTGTCGTTGAGTTCCTGCGGGGCGCCACCGCCACCGTGCATGGCGATAAACAACGCCCAGCCATTGGTCGGGCGCGTGCCGACCATCCTGACCGTGAACGGGCTGAGATGTGTTCCGGAGCGAACCTGCCGCGCATTGAAATCCTCCTGCAGCGCGCCATGGATGGGCGCGGCGCGAAAGCAACCCCAGGCAGCCTGCCGCACCGCGGGTTCGTTGTTTCGGAGCAACTTTTCGAGGCGGCCGGGGAATTTCCACGTGGCTTGCTGGTTGGCCGGCGCCGTGAAAAAAGCGGTGAGGGCTTCCTTAAGCCGGGCCTGGTCTTTGGGGGAGAGCGGTTGGGTGACTGGCGGCGGAATGTAGCGGGGTGGTGAGCGCACCGGCACAGCGGTAATCCCGCCCAGGAAGACGACCAGCCGATCCTCGGTGTTGGTTCCCGCAGTGTAGAACTGACGATGCTTCTGGCCGTTGCGCTCCGCCTCGATCAAATAGGTTCGTTGCTCCGGCAGTTTGAAAGACAAGTGGTCGTTCATGTCCGCGCATTCATCTTTGCTGGCGCCGTCGAATCGCACGGCTTGGTTTGCGGCGTCGGTCACCGCGACCTGGGCGGTAACTCGTTCACCGGCGGGCCGGTCGAAGACATCAATCGCCAGGCGCAGTCCGGGGGCCTCCACTGCCTTGCCCTTGGCGGTGTATCGGTCGGTGACGTTGACGGCGCTAACGTAGTCCGCCGACGGTGCCCATGACAGCGGAAAACTCAAACCGGTGCGCTGAAAGCTGCTGGCGTAAATGGCGTGCTCCCGGTCGTCCTTCAGTGCTTGGGAGGCATTGCCGACAAACCAGCCCCGGTCGAGGCCCCCGGGGCTCGGCTCGGCCGCGCCGGTGAAATGCCAGTCCCCGTCCCAGATCTCCACCCACGTGTGATTGCCGCTATTATTGCTCCAGAGCGGCGTGCCGGCGATCCGGGCCGGCACGCCGACAGCGCGACATGCGTCCACGAGGAGAATGGCCAATCCGGTGCAGGTTGCCATCCCTGTCGCCATCGTCTCGAATGGTCCCTGATCCGGTGCCCGGCGCGCCCTTGAGTATTTCACCTTGAGCAGCTTGAAGAGTTGTTGATTCAGGGTCCGGCCTGCCTCCGCCGGCGTCTTGCAGTCCTTCACCAGCGGCCGGCAGATTTCATAGAGCCGTTTCCGCCAGTTATCGCGTTGCTCAGTCACGCTCGCATAGGGCAGGACCTCGTTGAGAAAGAGATCGGCCGGAATGTTCTTGGACCACGGTGCTGCCTGCGCGGCTTGGTAGGCCAGTGCGACGTTCTCCAGCAGGAACTCGGCGGACAGATTCTGCAAATCCCGAGGCGGCATATTGGTTAAAAGGAATTGCATTCCTTCACGCTGGTCGGCGGGCGACCGTTCCAACGCTCGTGCCAATTGCTGGCGATTCGTCCCCGCCTGCGTTAGCGCCGTTTCCACTGCCGGAGCCCACTCGGTGGCGGGCGCGGCGGGCGCACCATCTAAACTTCCTGTGCCACCCACCAGCAAGCAAAGCGCGAGCAGTTGGCCGGCCAGCGGGACCGGGAAGCGGGATTGGGAACCCGGCAGCCTGGTATCGCCCGGCCTCGATCGCGCAGCGGTGTGTGACGTATTCATCGAAAGGTTCTTAACCTGAACAGTTCAAAGTTTAATCCTGCACCTCTCTCACCAGTCCAACGTCAATGTAATGGCCAGGTTTGGTCTGGTGGCAACGCACGGCAATGATGTTCGAGCCGACCCTGAGGGCTTTCATCGTCTCGGGCGAGAGATCCACTGTTTCGTAATCCGATTTGCGAGCACCCAATCTCACCGCCAGCACTCCGTTGAAGTAGATCTCGACCTCCGCCTCGTTGCAGATCTTGAGCGCCAGGTGATGAAGATCATCTTGGGTGAGGACGACTTGCCGTCGCAGCCAAAGGTCATCGGTATTCCAGGCGGTGCGCACGGCGCCGGTGGCGGGGCTGCGCGTGCCGAAGCCGGCTGGGCCTTCGTTCCACTTTGTGTCGTCAAACCCGGGCTCTAACCAGTCAGCAGTGGGCTTTTCCAGCGTGAACCGCCATAGCACCGGCCCCTTCTCGGCGGTGGGGGCGACCGCCACAAACGTCGGCGGAGGGGGGATTGTGCCCCGGTGGACATTTGCCACCTGCTGCGCGTCCACCTTCTCGACTTCGCGGTCGTAGGTGAGCAGACCGTTGCACTCCGACTCGACGTCCGTCAACTGCGTATAGACCGCCGCGCACAAGCCGGATTCACCCTTGAGCTGCCATGCCTTCCGCCACAGATCAAGATACTTGCGGGTCAATTCCCTTGGGCCAGTCGTGGAACGGTAGCCCCATCCGATTGCCTCGACCCACGTATGCCCGGGAATCACCAGCCCCAACCCGCCAAACTCGCCCAGCACCGCCGCGCGGCCGGCTTCCGATCTGGGACAAACCGGCCCGGGATAGGTGTGCATGTCAACGATGTCGCCCACGTGTTGATCATGCCACCCGCTGGTGCTGTTGATCAGGCGCGACGCATCGAGTCCTCTTACCACTTCTGTCAGGCGCGGCGTGTCATACTGGCCCCACCCTTCATTGAAAATAATCCACATGATGATGGCTGGATGGTTGTAGTGTTGCTCGATCATCGCCTTGAGCTCTGCCTCGAACTGCTGCGCGGCCACCGGCGTATTGATTACGCCATCTCGTTCTTTGCTGACCGCCGAACCTCCGTCGCCGCAAGGCATATCCTGCCAGACGAGCAACCCGAGTTTGTCGCACCAGTAATACCAGCGCTCCGGCTCCACTTTGAGATGCTTGCGCACCATGTTGAAACCGAGCTTCTTCATTTTCTCGATATCAAACCGCAACGCTTCGTCGGTCGGCGCGGTGTAAAGACCGTCGGGCCAGAAGCCCTGATCCAGTGGGCCGCACTGGAAGACGAACGTGCCGTTGAGCAGGATACGCGTCAGGCCCTTCTCATCCCTGCCGATTGAGATTTTGCGCATGCCAAAGTAGCTGGTGACGGCGTCGTCACCCAGATGCACTTTCAAGGTGTATAGGAACGGGTCGTCAGGGGTCCAAAGCCGGACGTTCCTGACCGGCAGCACCAACTCCTGGCCCGCCTTCCCCACGACCCGCCCCACGACCTTATCGCCGTCCCAGGCCGACACTTGAGCGGTGGCTGCCGGCTCCGCGCCCGAGGCCTCAATCCGGAGGCGCAAAACGCCCGCATCCGGATCCGGCGTGAATCTCAAGCTGTCAATGTGGCTTGCCGGCACCGCCTCCAGCCAGACCGTCTGCCAGATACCGGAGCTTGCGGTGTAGGCAATGCCACCGGGTTTGGCGAATTTCTTGAAGTTCTGTTTGCCCTTCGGCTGGTAACTGTTCGTCGGATCGAACACCGCCACGACCAAATCATTTTCGGCGCCGGGCGTGACGGCCTCGGTGATGTCTAAGGTAAAGGAATCATAACCGCCCCGATGCTTGCCGACCGCCTTGCCATTCACGAATACCTTCGTCTCCCAGTCCACCGCGCCGAAATGGAGCAGCAGCCGTTTGCGGCCGGTGAGGTCGGGCGCCCTGAATTTGCGGTGATACCAGAGCCGCTCGTCGGCGGCCAGCGGTCGCCGGATGCCAGAGAGCGCGGATTCAATCGGGAACGGGACGAGAATCCTGCCGCCGAACCTTTTCGGCGCGGCATTAGTCAGCGGCTCAATGCCGTAGTCCCACAGGCCGTTTAGATTGATCCAATTTTCGCGCACCATCTGCGGCCGCGGATATTCTGGCAACGGCTCCTTTGGTTCCACCAACGCTGCCCACCGTGTCACAATGTGATCGGTCGCCGGCTTCCATTCCTGAGCACGAGAAGAAATAGCCGGGGCCGATGCAACCAGCGGCGGCAGCTCCAACTCGGCCGCCACGGTGGAAATGTCCGGCCGTGATGCTGGTTGGGCACTTGCCGGAGAAGAAGCCGCTAGGACCAAGCCAAGCCACAGTGAAATCAGAAGGTCTTTCAAATGAATCAAACAGTAGTGATGCCAACACCTTAAACTTTTCAAAAAATGCCACAATAGACACATTTGTGTCTGTTATGCGGTTGCCCAGCCGGGACCCGTTTGGGCCGCAGTTGCCTGCCGGGGTCCGGCGGCGGACTCCGCCTGCTTCGTGGCGGTCACTTGGGTAGGTCGTGTCGGACCGTTGCGCTGCGGGCTGGCAATGCTTTGGGGGACAGGTTGTGCTTCATCACCGCTCCGGCCCGGCAATGGACGTGCAGCTTGTCATAAATGTGGCGCAACCGGTTGCGGATCGTATCGAAACTGAGTTCGAGTTTGCTGGCGATCTCCTTGTTCGTCAGCCCCTGCGCAACCAGCTCCAGAATTTCGGATTCGCGCGGGGACAAAGCGTCCTCGGGAGCCTCGGGCGAACGTTGCTGGAACGTTTCCATGATCATGCGGGCGATTTCCCCCGTCATGGGGCACCCCCCCGTCTGCACATACTTGATGGCTTGCAGTAATTCCTCCGGACTGGACCGCTTGAGCAAGTAACCGGACGCCCCCGCCTGCAGCGCTTGGAAGATCAAATCGTAATCCTTGTAGATGGTCACAATCACGATTCGCAGTTCCGGCAGCAGCCGCTTCAGCTTGGCGGTGCAG
>CAIXBQ010000156.1 GCA_903917705.1 uncultured Verrucomicrobia subdivision 3 bacterium
CCTACCAGTCCGTTCCGGACGGGTAATATTCCAAGATAAGACCGGCTCGCGGGGACGCTCGCCCCACCTCTTGGCCCGTCCGGCACGGACCGCCGCTACCGGGCTCGGCGGTTTGTCCTTTCTTTTGGCGGGGGTCTGGATTACTTGTTGCGCCATGAAGATCAACACCCAGGATTTCCGCGTGCGGGAAGGCGCCCGCGTCCGGCTCAAACGGCTGCCCACGCGCGTCAAGCCGTTTTACTCGTCGGATGAGGATTACAAGGCGGCGCTGGCCGACCATATCCACGGGCTGACGACGCGCCAAAGCCTGCTCTACGCGCACAATCGCTATTCGCTGCTGCTGATCTTTCAGGCGATGGATGCGGCGGGCAAGGACGGGGCGATCAAGCATGTGATGTCGGGGGTCAATCCGCAGGGCTGCCAGGTGTACAGTTTCAAGCATCCGAGCGCGGAGGAGCTGGCGCATGATTTCCTCTGGCGCACGACGCGCTGCCTGCCGGAGCGCGGCCGGATCGGCATCTTCAACCGCTCGTATTACGAGGAGGTGCTGGTGGTGAAGGTGCATCCGGAAATCCTGGCGGGGCAGTCGATTCCGGCGGAGTCGCTGTCGGACAAGAAATTCTGGGAGAAGCGCTACCGTTCGATCAATGACCTGGAGAAGCACCTTTACCGGAACGGGACGCGGGTGCTGAAGTTTTTCCTGCACTTGTCGAAGGAGGAGCAGCGGAAGCGGTTCCTGAAGCGGATCGAGGATCCGGTGCGGAACTGGAAGTTCAGCCGGTTCGACCTGGCGGAGCGGGGGTTCTGGAAGGAATATCAGGGGGCTTATGAGGAGTGCCTGTCGGAGACGAGCACGGAGCAGGCGCCGTGGTTCGTGGTGCCGGCGGATGACAAGCTGAATGCGCGGCTGATCATCTCGCAGGTGGTGCTGAATGCGCTGAAGGATTTGAAGATGAGCTATCCGGCGCCGGATAAGACGCGCCTGAAGGAGTTGCTGGCGATGAAGAAGCGGCTGGCGAAGTGAGCGGGGAGGCCGGCGGGCGGGCGGACATTTTAGGCTTTCTGGTTTAAACCGGTTGCGGCAGGATTAAAGAAACCAATCATGTATAACGGAAAAAAGATTGTCGTGGTCATGCCCGCTTACAACGCGGCCAGGACTGTCACCCAGACGGTGGACGAGGTGCATCAGCAGGGGATCGTGGACAAGATCATCCTGGTGGACGACCGGAGCCGGGATGACACGGTGCAGGTGGCGTCGTCGTTGCTGGGGGTGTCGGTGCATGTGCACGAGAAGAACACGGGCTACGGCGGCAACCAGAAGACGTGCTACCGGCTGGCGCTGGAGGCGGGCGCGGATGTCATCATCATGGTGCACCCGGATTATCAATACACGCCGAAGCTGATCCCGGCGATGGCGTCGATCATCGCGAACGACCTGCACCAGTGCGTGCTGGCCAGCCGCATTCTCGGCGGCTATTCGCTGCAGGGCGGGATGCCGACGTGGAAGTATGTGGCGAACCGCTTTCTCACGGCGGCGGAGAACCTCCTGCTGGGGGCGAAGCTGTCGGAATATCACACGGGCTACCGGGCGTTTTCGCGCGGGCTGCTGGAGAAGCTGGCGCCGAATCTCGCGAACAATTCGGACGACTTCGTGTTCGACAACCAGATGCTGGCGCAGATTCTCTGGCACGGCTTCACCATCGGCGAGGTGAGCTGCCCGACGAAGTATTTCAAGGAGGCGTCGTCGATCAATTTCCAGCGCAGTTGCAAATACGGCTTCGGGTGCCTGAACGTGGGCGCGAAGTTCCGGCTGGCCAAGCTGGGGCTGGCGAAACCGAAGCTGTTCTTTCCCTGAACCGTCCGGCCCGGCCGCCGGACTGCATCATCATGAAGAACCGGCGTGAGTTTCTCAAGCTGACGGCCGCCGCCCTGCCGGCGGCGCTGGCGCTGCCTTCCCTCTGCCTGGGCGAGGAACCGGCGAAAGTGCCGGCCTATTTGCGCGGCTATGAAAAGCTTTATGCCGCGAATCCGCGCGCGGCGGCGTTGCAATGGTTCCGCGAGGCGAAGTTCGGATTGTTCATGCACTACGGGCTGTATTCGCAGCTCAAGCGCGGCGAGTGGGTGCAGTTCCACGAGAAGATTCCGGTGGCGGAATACGCGAAGCTGAAGGGGACGTTCAACGCCGGGAAGTTTGACGCGGATTTCATCACGGACGTGGCGCTGGCGGCGAAGATGCGCTATGTCAATCTCACCACGCGCCATCACGACAGCTTCTGCCTGTTCGACACCAAGCAGACGGATTTCAACAGCGTCAACAGTCCGGCCCGGCGCGATCTGGTGGCGGAGCTGGCGGAGGCGTGCCGCCGGAAGGGGCTGGGGCTGTGTTTGTATTATTCGCACGGCCGCGACTGGCGGCATCCGCATGCGCCCAACAACGATGAGTGGGGCGGCAATGCCCGGCCCAATTACCATCCGCCCGAACCGGCCTACGCCTATGGCGCGGAGCATCAACTGCAGAAGTATCTGGATTTCCTGACGGCGCAGGTGACGGAGCTGCTGACGAATTACGGGCCGGTTGCCGCCATCTGGCTGGACGGCATCGCCGTGCCGCTTTCGGGCGACCAGGCGAGGTTCAAGTGCCAGGAGCTTTACGATCTCATCCACCGGCTGCAGCCGCAGGTGCTGTTTTCCTACAAGCAGGGTTTGCTCGGCACGGAGGATTTCTTTGCGCCGGAAATGCGGGCGGTGAAAGAGCCGGGCACCAAGCCGATGGAGATCTGCGACACGATGCAGAAGGGCGGCTGGGGCTACCACGAAAAGGCCAGGCACCTGTCGGCGGCGGAAGTGCGGGCCAAGCTGGACTCGGCGCATCTGGCCGGGGCGAACCTGCTGCTCAACACGGGGCCGCTGCCGGACGGCAGCCTGCATCCGGACGATGTGGCGGCGCTGCGGCAGGCCGGGCAGCGGACGCCGTAGCCCAAATGAAGAAAGCCGACCGCGGATAAACCGGGCCGGCTTGAAAGGGGCTTCCCGCCGCGATTACTTCTTGAGGGAGAGCGAAAGGCGGGACTTCTTGCGATTGGCGGTGCCGCGGACAATGGCGCCAACCTTGACGGCCTTGTCAAAGGCGGAGTGCACGCCGGGCAGGAGCTTGGCGGCTTCATCTTTCTTGCCGGCGGTCACGGCGGCGCGGAACTCCCGCTCGGCGCGGCGCAAGCGTGACTTGACGGCGCTGTTTTGGAGGTTCTTGCGTTGGCTGTTGCGCATCCGGCGTTCGGCTGACTTCGTATTCGGCATATGTTAAATTCGTGTTTGTTTTTCCAAAGGGCCGATAAAACTAGTCAAATGCGCCCAAATGTCAACGCCGAAAAGTAGCCTCCATGCTTTACTTTTGGCTGGCAGACTGTTTTTTTAACCGCCATATACTATTAGCCCTGATGAGTGACACCGTGCCCATGAGTCCGCCGCTCCATATATTGCATCTGGAGGACAATCCGGCTGATGCGTTGCTGGTGCGCGATCTCTTTGCCCAGGATGGCATCAATGCGGCCATCCGCAACGTGGCGCGGCGGGAGGAATTCATCAAGGCGCTGGCGGAGCGGAACTGGGACCTGGTGCTGGCCGACTACCGGCGGCCGGATTTCAACGGGCTGGACGCGCTCAAGCTGGTGCGCGAGAAATCCGCCCTGCTGCCGTTCATCCTCACTTCCGGCACGCTGGGCGAACAGACGGCCATTGAAAGCCTCAAGAATGGCGCGACGGATTATGTCCTCAAACAGAACCGCGACCGCCTGCCATCGGCGGTGCGGCGGGCTATTGCCGAGGCCGGCGAGCGGGGGCGTTTGGCGGCGGCGGAGGAGGAACTGCGCCGGAGCGAAAAACAATACCGGCTCCTCTTTCAGGGCAACCCGCATCCGATGTGGGTGTTCGACCTGGAAAAGCTGACCATTCTCGAAGTCAACGAGGCCGCCATCCAGCATTACGGTTTTACACGCGAGGAATTTCTCCGCATGACGCTGCGCGACCTGCGGGCGCCCGGCCGCGATCAAGCCGAGCAGCCGCCCAACTGGGATGCGCTGGCGTCCAGCCTGGTCTGGCAGCATCGACGGAAGAACGGCGGCGTGATGGACATGGAGATCACTTGGTCGCCGCTGGCGTTTCAGGGCCGGCTGGCGGCGCTGACCATGGCCACGGATGTCACCGTCCGCCGCCGGACAACGCACCATAACTTTGTGTTCGGCCAGTTGAGCCACCGCTTGAGCGCGGTGAGTTCGGCGGCCGAGGCGGCGACCTTCATCTGCGAAGCGGCGGACGAATTCTTCCGCTGGGACGATTTCGCGTTGGATTTGTATTCGGCGGATCGGGATGAGGTCGTGTCGCTGCTGACCATCACCACCATCGAGGGGAAGCAGGTGAAGATTCCCGCCTCGCCGCAGCCCAAGGGGGCCAACGCCCTGGTGCGGCGGGTCATCGCGCGCGGGGCCGAGCTGGTTTCCGCGGCGGAGACCGAGGATAAGGCGGGCACGACCATGATCGTCCCCATCCGGTCGGGGAAACAGGTCATCGGCGTGCTGTTTGTTCAAAGCCGGCTGTCGCATAGCTATTCGGAGCAGGATCTGGAAACTTTGCAGACGCTGGCCGACCAGTGTGCGGGCGCGCTGCAGCGGGTGCGCGCCGAGGAGGAGTTGCGGCACAGCCAGCGGCGTTTCCGCGATCTCTTTGAAAATTCGCCCGACGCCATCTTTGTCGAGGATTTGACCGGCAAGGTGCTGGATGTCAACGCCAGCGCCTGCGCGCTGCACGGGTTATCCCGGGAACAATTGATCGGCAAGAACTCGATCGCCGACCTGGTGCCCGCCGCCAGCCGCGATGCGGTGCGGGTGGACTTTCACCGGCTGGCTGCCGGCCAGATATCCTGGATCGAGAGCGAAAGTTTGCGCGCGGACGGCCGGGTGGTGCCCGTTGAAATCCGCGTGGTCCGGGTCGAGTTTGACGGGCTGCCCGCACTGCTCTTCCACGTCCGCGACATCACCGAGCGGCGCGTGGCGGAAACCGCCTTGCGCAGCTCCGAAACGCTGTTCCGCTCCGTCTGGGAAAACTCCGTGGACGGCATGCGGCTCACGGATGAGACCGGCGTCATCCTCGCCATCAACGAGGCCTTCACCCGGCTGGTCGGCCTGACCCACGAGCAGTTGGAAGGCAAGCCGTTCACGGTCATCTATGCCACCGCGTCGGACTGGGAAAAAATGCTGAGCACCCATCGGGAAAACTTTCGCTCCGGCTCGCATCCGGACAAGCTGGAAAAGGAATATATCCTGCACGACGGCCGCTCGGTCGTGTTCGAGATCACCGATTCCTACGTCGAATCCGGCGGCAAGCCGCGCCTGCTGTTGAGCCTGTTCCGCGATGTCACCATGCACCGGCGGCTGGAGGATCAGCTGCGCCAGTCGCAGAAGATGGAAGCCATCGGCCAGCTCGCCGGCGGCATCGCGCATGACTTCAACAACATCCTCACCATCATCCTCGGTCACGCCACCCTGCTGACGCTGGGCAAGCTGGACCCGAAGTCGCTCGTTTCCGCCAACCAGATCAAGCAGGCCTCCGAGCGCGCCGCCGGTCTGACGCGCCAGTTGCTCGCGTTCGGTCGCAAACAGGTTTTCAATCCCCGCCCGCTCGATTTGAACCGGGTGGTCGGCAAAATGTCCGACATGCTGCCCCGCCTGCTGGGCGAGGATATCGCGCTCAACCTGCATTTAAGCAGCGCGCCGGCCATCATCGAGGCGGACTCCAGCATGATGGAACAGATTGTCCTGAACCTCGCCGTCAATTCCCGCGACGCCATGCCGCGGGGCGGTCTGCTGACCATCCGCATTGACGCGTGCGAAGTGGACGCCGCGCACGCCGGGCGGTTTGTGGATGCCCAGCCGGGAAAATTCATCCGCTTGAGCAACGCCGACACCGGCTGCGGCATTCCCAGGGAAAACCTGGCGCGCATCTTTGAGCCGTTCTTCACCACCAAGGAGCTGGGCAAGGGCACCGGCCTCGGCCTGGCCACCGTCTTTGGCATCATCAAGCAGCACCGCGGCTGGGTGGAGGTGGAGAGCGAACTGGGCAAGGGCACCAGCTTCCAGATTTATTTCCCGGCCAGCAACGCCGCGCCCGCTGACCCGGAACAATTCGACACCCAGTTCCGTTCCATTGGCGGCACCGAGACCATTCTCGTCGTGGAGGATGAGCGCGATCTCCGCGAAATCATCACCCGCACCCTCAACCGCCACGGCTACCGCGTCTTTCAGGCGGTGGACGGCCCGAACGCCCTGCAGATCTGGTCTGAATACAAAGATGACATCGCCCTGATGTTCACCGACATCATCATGCCCGGCGGTATCAACGGCCGCGAGCTGGCCGACAAACTCTGGGCCGAAAAGCCCGAGCTCAAGGTCATCTTCTCCAGCGGTTATGGTGCGGACGCGCTAGGCAAGGATTATGTGCTCGATCCCAAGCTGAACTATCTCCAGAAACCTTATCCGCCGCAGAAGCTCGCCCGCGTCATCCGCCAGTGCCTCGACGGGCGGGGCATCAATTGAAATAAAGTTTTAATTTTCCCGTTTTCGTTTTAAGTTCTGCCCTTCGGATTCCGGATGAATAATCAAAATTTCACGACATGATCATTGCGCCCTCGCTGCTCGCCGCCGATTTCACCCGTCTTGGCCCGGAAGCCGAGCGCGCCGCGCGTTCCGGCGCCGACTGGCTGCATCTCGACATCATGGACGGCCACTTTGTGCCGAACATCTCCTTCGGCCCTGCCGTTGTTGCCGCCGTCCGTCCCCGCGCGAAGCGGCTTTTCTTCGATGTCCACCTCATGTGCAGCAAGCCGGAGATCCTGCTTGAACCCTTCGCGGAGGCCGGCGCGGACCAGATCATCATCCACGTCGAGCTTCATCAGCAGGTCACGCCGCTCATCTGGAAAATCAAGTCGCTGGGCAAGAAAGTCGGGCTGGCCATCAACCCGCCCACCACCATCACCGAAGTCCTGCCGTATCTCGACAAGATCGACCTGCTGCTCGTGATGACCGTCAACCCGGGCTTCGGTGGGCAATCCTTCATTCACGAGTGCCTGCCCAAGATCCAGCAGGCGGATGCCTGGCGCCGCGAGCGTAAGCTCAACTACCGGCTGGAAGTGGACGGCGGCATCAACAACCAGACCGTCGCCGAATGTGCGCGGGCCGGCGCGGACACCTTTGTGGCCGGCACCGCCTTGTTCCGCCAGCACAACATGGGCGCGGCGGTGAAAAAGATGCGGAAGATCGCCGGTGACAATGACCCGTCGCTGGCTGACCTCAAGGTTTGATGGAGTAACCGCCACCGTTGCGGCATCACACCGCCGGGGCTCGGGAGGAACTTATTTGTCCGGCTTGCGAATCGGGTCGATCAATCGAGGCGTCACCCGGTAGAACCGTCCATCGATTGAGAAGCCCACGGCTTTATCCGGCTGATTGATGGATCGATGTTGCTGCGAACGGTTCTTTCCCGGCAAGTCCGCGGTTTCCTTGGCCAGATCCACCGTGAACCACAGGTTCGTCACATCGGGATGGTTTAGAACCCTGGTGGTAAGGATGCAAGCCGCGCCGGCGCCGAGTTCCACGCGAGTCGGTTTGGATTCCGACACTTCCACCACGCCCAGATCCGTAACCTTTGGCAGATGACCCTCCAACCATTGCCGGAGCAATTCAAATTGGGTCTTGTCCCAGGCCATTCGCGCGGTGATATCGTTGGTGGACTGGAGCGGAATAAAGGCGCTGTTCGTTCGCAGGTAGAGGACGCACGTGGCGACCGTTTCGCCGTCATATTGATAGCGGGCCTCGAGGTAGCCCGCCGGGCCGACGGCATGAAAGTCCACGTGTCGCTTGTTGGCTAGGTCGTTGTAGCCCAGGCCCGACTCGGCGATGATCATGGGCGCAAAGACGGGCCGGGCGCGATCCCCGGGTCGCTGGTCCAGCTTGGCGCCGAAGATCGCCGTGACGTCGGCCAGCTTGAGCGGCAGGAAGCGCAGCTCAATGAGTTCGTTGTAGGCGTCGGCCAGCTGCTGAAGTTCCGGGTGGAGCCGGTTGTAATTGCAGTTGCCGAGCGCGGCGAGGTTGTCGCTGGGCGAGTCCACAAATGACAGAACCTGGCCCAAGGCTCCCCGGCATAAGCAACCGATTAACAGGATTGCAAGAGTTGTTCGTTTCATGGCGGATTAAATTCTGAGCTTAATCTTCCAACGCCCGATACGGCGTAATGAGTCTGATTGACTCGAAACTATTTCCGGCCCGTGCGGATGTCGAGGCTTAATTTGGCAAACCATCAGGCCGCACTGTCCGTCGCGCGCCGGCGGTGACCAGCTTAATTCTGGATGAAGTAACTCAGGTTCTCCAATTCGATCGCGAGGTTGACGTTGTTGACGATCACGTCTTCCGGGACGGCCAGCATGACGGTTGAGAAGTTCAGGAGGCCCGTGATTCCGGCGGCCACCAGCGCGTTGGTCACCTCCTGCGCGACCGCGGCGGGCACCGACAGGATGGCCATCTTCACCTGCTGTTCGTGGACGAACTCCGCCAGCCGGTCCATGCCCAGGATCGGCTGCTTGAGTTCCTTGTCGCGCTTCCGGTCGGGCGCCGCGTCGAACGCGGCGATGATCTCGAAGCCTTCTTTCTCGAACCCGCGATACGAGGCCAGCGCCAGGCCGAGGTTGCCGACGCCCACGAGGATGACGGGCTGGAGGCTCGACGTGCCGAGCTCGTTCGCGATCATGTGGGAGAGGTCCGTGACATCGTAGCCGAGCCCCCGCCGGCCGAAGGTGCCGAAGTAGGCGAGGTCCTTGCGCAACTGCGTCGGCTTGACGCCCGCCGCCTTGGCCAGCGCCTCGCTCGAGACCGTGTTGATGCGGTTCTCGCGCAGCCGGGCGAGGCACCGCAGGTAAATGGACAGGCGATACACCGTCTTGCGCGGGATGCTGGGGCGGCCGTTTTTCTTCACGCGGGAAAATTAGGCGAGCGCGCCGCGCGCGGCAAGCTCCGTGACGCCGGGCCTCCGTTTCTTTCCGCGCGCGTGCAATAAATCTTTTGACCCGCTCCGCTGCGTCTGTTCTATTCCGCGCAACCAAGCCCGCTGGATGCCTGACCATTCTCATATTTCATACCCGCCCGGGTTCCGGGCGCGGCGCGGCTTGAACTGGGCGGTGCTCGGCCTCATGTATGCCTCCTACTACATGTGCCGGTACAACTTCCGGTTCGCCACGCCCGGCATGGTGGAGGAGTTCGGGTTCAACAAGACCGCCATCACCGGCATCCTGAGCGCGTGGTCCGTGGCGTATGGCGTGGGGCAGCTCGTCAACGGCCTGCTGACCGACCGCATCGGCGGCCGGGCGGCCATGCTCATCGGGGCCACGGGCACCATCGTCATCAATCTGTTTTACGGCTTCGCGTCGTTCGCCGGCACCTTTTCCACGTTCGCCTTGATCTGGCTGTTGAACGGCTACTTCCAATCATTTGGGGCGCCCGGGATGATCAAGATCAACGCCGCGTGGTTCAATCGCAGCGAACGCGGCACGTTTGCGGGCATCTTCGGCTTCATGATCCAGGCCGGGCAATTCGGCATCAACAACCTCGCGCCCCTGCTGCTTGCCGGCTTTGCCGTGGGCACCTGGACCATCGTCGGGGCAGGGGAATGGCGCTGGCTGTTCCGCATCCCGCCGCTGTTCACCGCCGCCATGGCGGTGCTGGTGGTCTTCATCCCCAAGGAATCGCCCGAGGCCGCCGGTTATCCCGGCCTCATCCACGATGAGTTGAGCGCCGACGCCGGCACGCGGACCAGCATCCGCGAATCCTTCATCACCATCTTCACCCATCCGCTCGTCTGGTTTTACGCGCTCGCCTACGCCTGCACCGGCGCGGTGCGCAACAGCTCGGACCAGCTTGCCGTGCTCTATTTTGTGGAGCAGTTGAAGCTCGACATCGCCCGCAGCCACGCCGTGCATTGGACCATGAACCTGATGCCGCTCGTCGCCGTGCTCGGGTCGTTGTTCTCCGGCATCATTTCCGACAAATATTTCAAGGGGCACCGCTCCCCCGTGGCCATGGCGCTGTATTTCGGGCAATCGCTCGTCATCCTCATCGCCGCGATGATCATCTACACCGGCGTGGTCGGGCCCACGCCGCTGGGGATCTTCCTCGGCTGCTTCTTTCTCGTCTTGATTTCGCTCACGGCCAACTCCACGCATTCGCTGGTCGGCGCGGCGGCGCCCATGGACATCGGCGGGCGCAAGATGGCGGGCTTCGCCTCCGGCGTGATCGACTCCTTCCAGTATTTTGGCACCGCCATCGCTTTGCCGGCGACCGGCTGGCTCATCGACCATTACGGCTGGGGCGTCTGGTATCCCACCATGGCGGCGTTCGGGCTCGTCGGCGGCGGCGCGATGCTCATGGTGACCGTCAAGCAGAAGCGCCTGGCCCGTCAAGCAAGCTAAAACACCCGGCCGCTGTCCAGCGCAGCGCGTTTGTAACGCAAAAAACTTTGACCGGCGCGCAGCGAACTGTTTTCATGGCGTGTCCCTGGCAACGCGCCGGCAATGGAATTCATCACTTACAGCCTCGATCACTATGCGAACGCCATCGTGGCGCTCTTTCTGGCCGCGGTCATCTGGATGTATTTCCGCAGCAATCCCCTGCGGCACAGCAGTTGGTTCACCATCCGGCGCTTCATCAACTGGTTCCCCCTCGGCATGACGTATTCGTTCCTCTACATGGGGCGGTACAATCTCGTCGTTTCCAAGAGCTCGCTCGGCAGCCTGATGACGAATGCCGACCTGGGCACCATCTTCGCCGTCGGCACGACCGTCTATGCGTTTTCTTTTCTGGTCAACGGCCCGCTCGTGGACAAGATCGGCGGCAAGCGCGGCATCCTCATCGCCGCCATCGGGTCGTCCATCGCCAATGTCCTGCTGGGCGTCCTCACCTATTTCACCGTCCTCGGCAAGCTGCACCTGAACATGGTCGTCTGCTATTCCACGCTCTACGCCATCAACATGTATTTCCAGAGCTACGGCGCCGTCTCCATCATCAAGGTGAAGGCCTACTGGTTCCATGTGCGGGAGCGCGGCGTGTTCGGCGCCATCTTCGGCGCGCTCATCTCCATCGGCGTGTATTTCGCGTTCGACTGGGGCCAGCGCATCATTGAACTCACCAAGGCCAATGCCAGCGGCGGCTGGTTCCAGCACCTCTTGCAAACCCTCTTTGCCTCCAACGTCACCGTCGGGGGCAGGGTCGTGGATGCCACGTGGGCCGTCTTCTTCATCCCCGCGGCCATCATGATTTTCTGGGTGTTCATCGACCTCTGGCTCATCAAGGACACGCCCGAAGAGGCCAATTTCCCGCCCTTCGACACGCATGACGCCTCCTCCGGGCAGATGCACGTGGAGTTCTCCACGCTTGATTTGCTGAAGAAGGTTTTCGCCAGCAAGCTCATGCTGCTCATCGCCCTCATCGGGCTGACCTCCGGCATCTTCCGCAACGGCATCCAGAACTGGTATTTCATCTTCGCCGCGGAAGTGAAGCAGCCCGGCGCCGAATTTTATCTCAAGCACTGGGGCCTGCTGCTCTGCCTCTTCGGCATCATCGGCGGCTTCCTCGGCGGGTGGGTCTCCGACAACCTGTTCCAATCGCGCCGCGCGCCGCCGGCGGCCATGTTGTCCGCGCTGGTCGTGGGCCTGACGCTGCTGATGGCCGCGTATCTGTTTTCCGCGCCGTTCTTCCTCGGCCTGTGCTGCGTGCTGGTGGTGATGGCGTCGGTCGGCCTCACCTCGCTCATGGCGGGCACGGCGGCGACGGATTTCGGCGGGCGCAAAGCCACCGCCACCTGCTCCGGCATCGTGGACGGCTGCACGTATCTGGGCAGCGCCATCCAGTCGTTTTTCATCGGTTATCTGGTGCCCAGCGAAAAGGCGGGCGAAGCCGCCACCTTTCTGGGCGTGACGCGCGACTGGCATTGGTGGCCGATCTTCATGGTGCCCTTTGCCATTCTCGGCCTCGGCGTGGCCATCAAAATCTGGCATCATCTGCCCGACGCCACCCGCCGCTACAACGCCGAGAAGGCGCTGCTAAAAGTCCCGCTCGCGAACGCCGAGACCTGAGCCGGTGAGCGGGGGAGCCCGACCCGCGCGCAGCGTTTTGGACTGCGTCGGTTCAACGCCGCTTTCCCTGAAGCTGGTTCAATCCGCTAAAATCCGGACGGCAACCCCGCTGGGCCCCTTACCTGAATCAATCGCAAGTTTGTTTGCCATCGTGCGCGGCCTGATTCGCATGGGAAAGCGCCGGAGGGCCGGCGCACTCCAGGACGCTGGCGCGATCAACACCGGTCTGGTAGGGCGGCGCTGCTGCGCCGCCGGGTCGGGTTCCATTGGGATGGGGCGATGCTGCCGGACTGCCCGTCTGGCCGACCAGCAGGTCGGCCCTACCAGCGCAGTTTCGGGTCCAAGC